>JAJXWN010000155.1 GCA_021781595.1 bacterium
GAGCTCGCGCTCGACCGCCTCGAGGTCTATGTCGCCGTCCGCCCCGAGCGCGACTTCTCGGTACGCGATCCCCGAGCGCGCGAGCGCGTCGGGGTGATCGGCGATGGCGTTGCGCAGCGTGTCGTACGGACGCCCGGTAACGCTCAGCAGCGCGCGCCCGGGCGGCGTGCAAGCCGCGAGCGACGCGACGATTGCGTGCGTTCCGCTCGCGATCGAAAGGCGCGCCAGCGCTCGTTCCGCGCCGAAGACGCGCGCCAGCAACGATTCGTAGCGCGCGCGCGCGGCGTCGTCGTAACCGTATCCGGTCGATCCCGCGAAGTCGCTCTCGTTCAGTCCCTCGTCGAAGAACGCGCGCAGCACGTTGACCTTCACGCGCGTTTGCGCTTCGTAGGAAGAGGATGCGACGCGCTCGTAGGCGCGGCGCGCGGCCTCACGCACGGTGCCGCCGATCTCAAAGCGCGAGCAGAGGAGATCGATCATGCGGCGATGCGAGCCTCGTGCCGTTCGTACGCGCGCACGAACGGGTAGTAGACGAGCGTCGCAACCGCGATGTTGACGAGCACGAGTACGACGGCGCGCGGATCCAGCGTCGCGAGATAGGTGGCCACCGGCGCCGGCACGGCGGAGGGGATGTAGTACACCGGCCGCGCCACCCATCCGTGCGCGACGACCGCGTAGGTGATCGTCGCGAGCAGCGCCGGTGCCACGACGAACGGTAGCGCCAGAAACGGATTGAATACGATCGGCAGGCCGAAGAGCAGGGGTTCGTTGATGTTGAAGAGCGCCGGAACCATCGCGAGCCGCGCGATCGTGCGCAGCCGCGCGACGCGGCTGAAACACAGCATAACGGTCAGCGGAAGCGTCGCGCCGGCGCCGCCGGGAAAGACGAACAGGAAGAGCGAGACGACCACGATGTACGGCAGCGCGTGGTGATCGGCGAACGCCTCGGTGTTTTCGAACTGCATCGTCAGATAGACGGGCGTCACGATAGCCGCGAGCGTCGCCGGCCCGTGGATGCCGATCGTCCACAGCAGCGTCTCGACCACCGTTACGATCAGCAGCGCGGCGTAGGTGTCGCCGAGCCGGTCGAGCGGCTGCAGTAGCGCGACCAGCGCGTTCGCGATCGAGAGGTGCGCGGCGAAGAGCGCAAGCGCCGCCGCGACGACGGCGAGCGCCCCAAGCGCGCCCGCGAGTGCGGCCGGGCGCACGGCGAACCGCAGTGCGTAGGGTGCCCCGGCCGCGGCGAGCGCCGCCAGGATCGCCAGAAGGAGCCCGCTCTCGCCCACGCGGTGCAGATACGCGATCGGATCGCCGAAAGCGAACGGCCGCGGCAGGGCGAGCGCGAACGCCGCGCAGGCCGTCGCCGGCACCAGCACGCGGTCCAGCGCAAGCGCCGTGGCGAGCCGGTACGAGAGGATGACGACCAGCGTCCCGGCCATGACGCCGAACGCGGGCAACTCCGCAAGGGTGAAGCGTGCCAGGAGCGCCTGCCCGGCCGTCGGCTCGACCGGCGCCGGTGCGAAGAGCATGAGCGCCGCTAGACCTGCCAGCAGCCCGATGAAGCTCCACGGAATCGCTTCCCGCACGGCCAGCATGGCCGGAGCGTCCCCGAAGCGCCGCAGCAGCGGCACGACGGCACGGCCGAACCAGGCGCGCGTGCTGGAGTCGCTAGAGCTTACGAACGACGGCTTCGACGCGCCCGACGATGGTGACATCGTTCGCGTAGATTGGCGCCATCGCCGGATTCTCCGGCTGCAGACGGACGCGGCCGGCTTCTTTGTAGAAGCGCTTGACCGTGGCCTCGCCCTCGAGCATGGCCACGACGATCTCGCCGTTCGCGGCGTCGCGCTGCGGGCGGACGAGGATGAGGTCGCCGTCGAGGATGGCAGCGTCGATCATCGAGTCGCCCTGGACGCGCAGCATGAAGCCGTCAGACGTGCGCGTGAACGCCGCCGGGAAGACGAACTCGCCCTCGACGTTCTCTTGCGCGGTGATCGGCACGCCTGCCGCGACCTTGCCGACGATCGGCACGGTTATTAGGGGAGGCGCCGCCGGTTGCTCGCGCTCGCTGCGCATGGCGCGCGGCTTCGTGGGATCGCGGGTTATCAGGCCATGGCGCTCGAGCGACTTGAGGTGGAAATGGATCGTGGAGGAAGACGAGAGGCCGACGCGCTGCCCGATCTCACGCACGGAGGGCGGATAGCCCCGCTCGGCCGTGAACTCGCGGATCACATCTAGAATGCGCCGTTGGCGCTCGGTCGCACCTTCCAATGCCAGCCCTCCTAAGAATGCCACCCATATGGCATCCATATCGCCTATAAGAATACCACAAAAGCCTTTCGAAGGCAAACGTATGTTCGATCTCCTATTGACAAACCAAGGAGCGAGTGTGCTAAAATCTAGGGGACGAACAGGCGTTTGGCACAATATATAGTGAGGAGCACAACGGTGGTTAAGCGGAAGCGGTTCAGCCTGATGCCAGTGATAGCGCTGGCAACGCTCAGCCTGATGGTCTCGCTGCCAATGCTGTCGAGCATGCGCCTCTACGCCGCCGGCACGCAGCGGTACACCACGATTACCGTCCACCCGGGCGACACGCTCTGGGGAATAGCCGCAGCCCACACGGTGCCGAGCGTCAGCATGCAAGAGATGATCGACCAAATCTCCCAGGTCAATCATCTGCGCGCCTCGATGCTTCAGCCCGGCGAGCACCTGCGCATCCCGATCTAGCCTCACCACCACAACCGCGAGCGATAACCAACGAGGCCGCACCCTCCCGCGACCTCGTTTCGCTAGCTCCTGCGACCCGGCCCATCGAGCATTCCTGGCCGTGAGATCCGCTCGTTCCCGTTACACATCGAGGACGACCATTTCGCCGGCGGTTACGTTCGGATAGGTCTTCTCAACGTTCGGGAGCGCCTTGACGATATCCGATGCGTTCATGTCGTGCCCCGCCGCCAACTGTGTCGCCGACGCGAGCCGGCCGCCGGCGCGGCCAGGTGTTCGAGGCGTGCGAAATGATCGTGGCGTTTACGAATCTGGAGCGGCAACTCGCCTGGCCGGCGGGGGATACGAAGATCGATCTGCCCGCGCCTCCCGTTCCTGGACGCCCTACGCTGTCGGGCGGCTCACCACGATGACGCTATGCCCGTGGTGGTCGTTCAGGAACGCCATGCCCTCGGCGATCCACGTGTCCAATCCCGTCTGCGAGTGCTTCGCGACCTCACGCGCCACATGGAGACGATCCTTGAGCCACACGAGTTCGGCGCGCGTGGTCACCGGCCAAATCGAGGTTTCGCAGTCGTCGCATCGGTAGCCATAGTGCATCCGCCCATCCTTTCGACAAGCCCAGGATGACACCTCACCACGCCGGCAGTGTCATCCTGAGCTTGTCGAAAGGATCGATCGAACGAGAGAGGCCCTCGCAAAAGCGAGGGCCTCTCTCGTCCGATCGTTTGGCTGAAACTTAGAGCTTCAGTTTGAGATCGAGGTACGCGTCGAAGGGTAGCGAGCCGAAGTACGGCATGTACGGGTTTGCAAATTCGGGCTGAATCGTCGCACCCGGATTGTAGACGTTGCCCACCGGGGCTAACGTGCCGTATGCGACCGCACCGTAGTTGCAGACCTTGCCCGCCGGAACGCCTGGAACGTTCGTCCAGGGTTCCTTCGAACCACCCCAGCAGGTGTCGATGATGTTGGCCAGCGTCAGCACGAGCGTCGCCTTGGGCGAAACTTCGTACGAAAGCTGGGTATGCATCGTGAAACGCTGTGGTGAGCGGAACGCACCCGGCTTGTCGAAGACACCCGTGGCGGGGTCTGGAATAGCCACGAGCGTCCCACCACAAGTGAGCGCGTTGTACGGAGAACCACCGGCAGCACCGTATGGATACCGCGGATCGCCCGAGGTCGTTCCTCCGGCCAGCGCCGAACAACCCGATGCCGGATCGATGCCGCTGTTCTGCAGGGGAGCGCCGTAATAACCACCGCTGTTGTACTGGAACGACGGCGTGATGGCGAACTTACCGTGCTTATAGTTCAGCACGAGCGTCGCCACGTTTGGAACCTCGTAGGAGTTAGTCTCCGAGTTGATGCCGAGCGGGAAGATATCCATCGGGATGTAGTTCGCGCTCGGATCGAGGAGGCTCTGCACCGGAGCGTTCCAGTACGGATTGGCGATACTGCCCGCCGCACACGTGAAGTCCGCAGCACCGCTGCTGGTGTAGCACGGCGCGGCGTTCGCGCCGTTACCGCCGCATCGCGGATCGGTCGTGTGGGTGCTGCAGTACGACGTGTAGCCGTTGTAGTTCTGGATGTTCTGGTTGATGCCCGAGACGACCGTCGAGCCGTTCGAGAGCGTGTTCAACTTGACCAAGCTGTTCGTGTACGTGTACGAGAACAGGCCGGAGAAGCCGTCACGATTGAAACTGCCCTTTTGAATCTCGAGCTCGATGCCCTTCGACGTCTGGTTTCCGACGTTCAGGCCCGAGACGAAACCGGTCTTCTGGCTGAGGAAGAACTGCTGGACTTGATCGTTCGTCTTGCGATAGAACGGCGTCAGCTTGAAGCTGAGGTCCGTATTCTTGAACTGATGTTCGATCGAGAAGTCCGTGTTGTACGAGATCTCCGGCTGGATCGGATAGCCCGGCGACGTACGGCCGTACGCATAGAACGTCGGTCCGAGGAAGTCGGGGAGATCTTGCTGGAGGGTATTGTACTGTTCGAACGCCGAGTTCGGCGCCTGCGTGTATTTGCCGTAGCTGAAACGCAGGACCGTCAGCGGATCGACCGTGTAGGTCGCGCCCAAGCGCGGCTGCAACACGTTGAACGAGTACGATGCATCGGTGTTCGTCATGGTTGCCGGTGAATACGACGCACCGGCCGCCGAGCAGGGGTTGGTAACCGAGAGCCCGAGCGAGCCCTTCGAGACGGGAGCGGAGCCCGGGGTCGCGGTGTTCACGCACATCGCCTGATTCCAGGCGTTGAACCAGAACGTGCTGGCCGGCCCTTGCGTGTTCTGACCGATGTACCGGAAGGTGTCTTCGCGCAACCCGAGATTGAAGAGCAACTTCGCGCTCGGCTGCCACTGATCGGTGATCGAGAAGGCGTTGAACTTCGGGGTCACCGCGTTGTAGGTGCCTTGAAGCCCGTTCTCGACGGTAAGGAATTCGCAGGGGCCGCCGCCGCAGGTCATGTTTGCGTAGGCACTGGCGGACCCGCCTATCCCCGCGTACGCTTCCCCGAGCGTGATCCCCGTCGGCGATCCGCCTTGAGTGTGGCTACATCCGGTCGCAACGGCAGTAGTGCCGCCGGCGCTCGCATCGTAGCACAGACCGTTGGTCGGATTCGTCGAGTCGACCAGCAGAGCCAGCGGCTTATTTTGAAGCCCATTTAGTATCTGGCTGTTGTTGTCGCGGATAACCGTCGCTTGGGTGTACGAACCTTGCAGCTGCAGGAGGTTCTGCGGATTCAGCTGCTTGGCGAAGGTTGCGCTG
>JAJXWN010000156.1 GCA_021781595.1 bacterium
ACGCGTGCATTACGGCCGGCGTGATTCTCTTGATTTTGTCGAGCCTTGGAACGCGTCGTCACCGCTGAAGAGGCAGGGAAGCGCGCCGATCTCGTCGTCGCGCACCTGACCGGCTTCCCACGCTCGCTCGTTGCGGAAGCCGTCGCGCGCGGCGGCGTCCGCGTCGGCGGCGCGCCCGTCAAGGGCAGCTACGTTTTGAGCGAAGGGGAAACCCTCGCATTCGAACTGCACGAGCGCCCGCAGCTGGTGGCCGAGGCGGAAGCGATCGATCTCTCGATCGTCTACGAGGACGACGATCTCGTCGTCGTCGATAAACCCGCCGGCATGGTGACGCATCCCGCGCGCGGCGCGACCGGAGGCACGCTGGTCAACGCTCTGCTTGCGCACGTGCCGGAGCTGCCCGGCGACGCGCTCCGCCCGGGCTTGGTGCATCGGCTCGATCGCGATACCTCCGGGTTACTGGTCGTCGCAAAAAACGATGCGGCGCTCGCCGCGCTCGGCCAAGCGATCAAAGCACGCCAGGTCAAGCGCGAATACCTTGGCCTGGTTCGCGGCATTCCGGCGCACGCGAAGGGCACGATCGACGGCGCGATCGGGCGCGATCCACACAATCGCCTGCGCTTTGCGATCGTCGCCGGCGGCAGACCGGCGACGACGCACTACGAGATCCGCGAACGGCTGCACGGCGCTGCGGAGCTGCTTTTCGCCTTGGAGACCGGGCGCACGCACCAGATCCGCGTCCACGCGGCCGCGCTCGGCCACCCGATCGTCAACGACCCGGTCTACGGAAAATCCGAGCCGCGCTTCACGCTGCCGGGCCAAGCGCTGCATGCGTGGCGCTTGACGTTTAGGCATCCGCGGACGAAGCGCGAGCTCGAGTTCCAAAGCGATCCGCCCGCCGAGTACCTCGCCGCCAAAGCGCTGCTGAAAGGCGAAACGTGTTCGCGCTAACCAAGACGGACGGCGGCGCGCGGCGCGGCACGCTGCGCCTGCATCACGGCGTGGTGGAGACGCCGACGTTCATGCCGGTCGGGACGGCCGCAACCGTCAAAGGTTTGACGCCGGACGAACTGCGCGACGCGCGAACGCAGATCGTGCTCGCGAACATCTATCATCTATGGCTGCGCCCGGGGCGAGAACTGTTGACCGAGGCGGGCGGCCTGCACCGGTTCATGCAGTGGTCGGGGCCGATCCTCACCGATAGCGGCGGCTTCCAGGTCTTCAGTTTGGAGCGCCGGCGGAATCTCGGCGACGACGGCGTGGCGTTCAAGTCGCATATCGACGGGAGCCTGCACCGCTTCACCCCGGAGACGGTCGTCGCGTTCCAAGAAGATATCGGCGTGGACATCGCGATGGCGCTGGACGTCTGCGTGAAACTCCCTGCGGCGCAACCGGAAATCGACGAAGCCGTTCGCCTCACCTCCCTGTGGGCGCAACGTTGCGCGGCCTCGCGCGCGCGGCCGCAGACGCAGCTCTTCGGCATCGTGCAGGGCGCGCTGGACGAAGATGCCCGCAAGCGCAGCGCAAGCAGCATCGTGGAACTCGATCTGCCCGGCTACGCGATCGGCGGGCTCTCGGTCGGCGAAACGCGCGAGGAGATGTACCGTATGGCGCGCTTCACCGCCGCGCTCTTGCCGGCCGGAAAACCCCGCTACCTGATGGGCGTCGGAACCGTGCGCGATCTCGTCGTCGCGATCGACTGCGGCATCGACATGTTCGACTGCGTCTACCCGACGCGCTGCGGGCGCAACGGGCGGGCGATGACGCGCGGCGGGGAGTTCCACATTCGCAATGCCGCCTACGCACGCGATTTCAAGCCAGTCGATTCGCGCTGCGGCTGCTACGTCTGCACGACGTTCACGCGCGCGTATCTTTCGCACCTCTTCCGCGCCCGCGAGATGCTGGGACCGCGCCTCCTCTCCTACCACAACGTCTACCTGCTCAACGACCTCATGCAGGAGGCCCGCCTCGCGATCGAGGCAGGTACTTGGCAAGCGTTCCGCGATAGGACGCTCTTGGAGACTACTGCCGAATGATACGCCTGTTCGTCGCGGGATATCCGCGCGATGCCAGTAAGGCCGACTTGCTGCAACTCTTCAAACAGTTCGGCGCCGGCGAGGATGACGTCACGTTCCCGCGCGATCGCCGCTCGCGCCGCAAGAAAGGCTTCGCCTACGTCAGTGTCGCCGACGGCAATGCGGCCGCGGCCGCGATCGCGGCGTTCGATGCGTTCAAGATCGACGGTAAGGATCTCACCGTCATGCGCGCGTCGGACCGGCCGCCGAAAAAGCCGCGGCGCCGCTAGCGCGACGGCGCATCGAGTTCGCGGACGATCCGCGCGCACGCTTCGCAGATCGCCGGATGCCGCGCATCGCGGCCTAGCGGCAGATACTTCCAGCAGCGCCGGCACTTCTCGCCCTCGGCCGCGGAGAGCGTGCGAGCGGTTCCATCCTCGGGAAGCGTCTCGTCGCGCTCCAGCGTGAGTGCGGAGACCACGAGCGCCTCGCGCAGGTTGTCTCCGAGCGCAAAGAAGCGCTCGTAGAGACCCGGAGCGGCCTTCAGCACGGCCGCGAGCTCGTAGTCGCGCTTGCCCTGCGACGCCGCAATCTCCGCCCGTTCCGATCTGACCCGTTGCCAGAGCGCCAGGCGCTCCGCTGCGTTCTCCGATTCCCGGTCGCCGGCGGCGAGGGTCGCGTCGAAAACGCTCGCGCAGCCATCGCGCAAACCCTCGGGCAACGCCTGCCACGCCTCTTCCGCCGTGAACGGGAGCACCGGTGCGATGGCGGTCAAGAAGCGTTGCAGCACGTAAAGGACCGCCGACTGCGCGCTGCGGCGCCGCGGCGAAGCGGTGGCACACGAATAGAGCGGATCCTTGAGTGCGTCCAGATAGAAGCTCGACATCGCGCTCTCGAAATCGATCACGAGCAAATATGCGCCGTGAATCTCGAAGCCGTCGTAGCAACGCTTGACGCGCACGACGAAATCGTCGGTGACGTCGCATGCCAGCGCGTCGATGGGTTCCATCCGGTCGCGCGAAACGATCGCATCCGCCGGAAGATCGTCAAGGTTCCCGAGCATGAAACGCACGCGGTTGCGGACGTTGCGATAGACGCGGTTCACTTGCTCCGCTACGTGCGGGCCGAAACGCACGTCGTTGACGAACTCGACCGAAGCGGCCCACAGGCGCAAGACGTCGGCACCCCACTTCTGCATGGCGTCCTCCGCGTCGATGCCGGTGCCGAGCGACTTGCTCATGGGCCGGCCCTGCTCGTCGTTCACCCAGCCGTTCTTCACGACGTGCTTGTAGGGCGCGGCACCCTCGATGGCGACCGCCGTTACGAGCGAGCTGCGGAACCAGCCGCGGTATTGATCGCCGCCTTCGAGGACCAGATCGGAAGGCCACGGCAGCCCGTTCTCGGCAAGGACCGCGAGGTGCGTGACGCCCGACTCGAACCAGATGTCGACGATGTCCTTCTCTTTCTCGAAACTGGTTCCGCCGCACGACGGGCAGACGAACCCCTGCGGAAGAAATGCCTCCACCGGATCGCGCCACCACGTGCCCGCACCTTCGGCACGAAAACGCCGCGCCGCCACGCGTGCGACACGTGCGTCGAGCACCGGCTCGCAGCACGTCGTGCATAGCAGTGCCGGGATCGGGGTTCCCCACGTTCGCTGGCGCGAGATGCACCACTCGGGATGGTTTTCCAGCATCGCGATCAGCCGGTTCTCGCCCCACTCCGGCGTGTAGGCAACCGCTCGCGCGGCCTCGACCGCGCGCTCGCGCAAGCGGTTGCGATCCATGGCGATGAACCATTGCGCGGTCGCGCGAAAGATCACCGGATTGTGGCAGCGCCAGCAGTGCGGATAACTGTGCGCGTAGTCGAACGCTTCCCAGAGCGCGCCGCTCGCGCGCAGATCCTCGACGATCTTCGGATTTGCCTTCCAGACGTGCAGGCCGGCGTACGGACCGGCGCCGGCCGTAAAGACGCCGCGCGCGTCGACGGGGTTTAGCACCGGAAGGCCGTAGGCGGTGCCTGTCTCAAAATCGTCGGCGCCGTGTCCGGGCGCGGTGTGCACGGCACCCGTACCGGTTTCGAGATCGACGTACGCCGCGAGCACGATCTTCGAATCGCGATCCAAAAATGGATGGCGTACGGCGAGCCCTTCGAGCGCCGCGCCGGACGCGCTCGCAATCCGGCGCGCGCCGGCGAAGCGCGTGCCCAGCGCCTGCGGTGCGAGCGCGTCGGCTACGATCAGCGCCTCGTCGCCGTAACGGTAGAGACCATACTGTGCGTCCGCGCGCAGCGCGATCGCGGCGTTCGCCGGCAGAGTCCACGGCGTCGTCGTCCAAATCAGCACCGAGACGGGAACGTCCGCATCAAGCCCGCCCATCGCGTCATGCGCAGCCCTCGTATCATGCGCAGCGTGTCGAAGCACGGATCCTTCGAGAAGCTCAGGACGACAGTCGGGGGCGAAGGCGTCTAGGAGGGCAGCGCGTTGAGCGGGGCTGGCGGTGAAGCGGACATAGATCGACGGCGAGGTTTTTTCCCTGTACTCGATCTCGGCTTCGGCTAGCGCGGTCTCATCATGGATGCACCACAAGGTCGCGCGCAAACCTTTGTAGATCTGGTTTTTCTCGGCCAGGACCGCGAGCGCTTCGACGATGGTGGCTTCGAAGGCAGGATCGATCGTGCGATAGGGGCGATCGTATTCGCCAAACGTGCCCATGCGCATCCGCGTTTCGCGCTGCCGGCCGAGCCAGTACAGCGCGCGTTCTTTGCACTTCTCGCGCAGCTCGAGCGGATCGATCTCGTGAAAATCCTTGATCTTCAGATGCTTGAGCGTCTCGAGTTCGATGGGCAGACCGTGCATGTCCCAGCCCGGCACGAACTCCGCCCAGCGTCCTTCGAGCAGCGCGATCTTCACGAAGACGTCTTTGAGGACCATGTTGAGGAAATGGCCCATGTGCAGATTGCCGTTGGCGTAGGGCGGGCCGTCGTGCAGTATCCACGGGGCGTTTCCGCGGTTGCGCTCGAGCCTGCGCGCGTACACGCCACGCTCCCGCCACCAGCGGACGCGCTCGGGCTCGCTCCGGGGGAGATCGGCCTTCATCGGGAAGGCCGTCTTCGGAAGGTTCAGCGTATCGCGGTAGTCGCGTTGCCCGGGATCGTCGTTCATCGGTTCGGCGTTCTTTCGGCTACGAGTTCGTCGAGTACCTCGAAATTGCGCGCGGCCAGCTCGCGCAAGTGCGCCGAGGCGGCCGCCAAGTGCGCGGAGAGCTCGTCGCGCTGCGACCAAAGCCGGTCGACGAGGGCGTCGGTCTCGTCGAAACTCGGGCGCTCGGCAGCGCCCGGCACGAACAACGGGGCGAGCGGATAGGCGAGGTCCTCGCAGAGCGCGGCGACTTTGGGATCGTAGGGAACCGCGATGAACGGAACGGCATAGCGGGCGGCCAAAATAATGGCGTGC
>JAJXWN010000157.1 GCA_021781595.1 bacterium
GCGCGAGGCGCGAGAAGAGACGCTGCGCATGCTCGACGTGTACCGAGAGTTCGCCGAAAACGTCGCCGCCGTTCCGGTCTATGCGGGTGCCAAGAGCGCGAGCGAACGTTTTCCGGGAGCGGTCGAAACGTTCTCGATCGAAGCGCTGATGCCCGACGGGAGGGCGCTCCAATCGGCAACCTCGCACGATCTCGGGCAGAACTTCGCAAAGGCCTACGGTATTACGTTCGCCGATGCGGACGGCGAGATCAAACACGCGTACACCACTTCGTGGGGCATGTCGTGGCGCATGCTCGGCGCGGTGATCATGACGCACGGCGACGACCGCGGCTTGCGCATACCGCCGAAACTCGCACCGGTCGAGGCGGTCTTCGTGCCCATCGTGAAGAGCGAACGGCGCGATACGATCGCCAAGGCACACGAACTGGCGAACGGATTGCGGGCCAGGGGGTTGCGCGTGCGCGTGGACGACCGCGATCAGTCCCCGGGATGGAAGTTTACCGAGTGGGAGATGCGCGGCGTGCCGCTGCGCGTCGAGATCGGCCCGAAGGATATCGAGGCCGGTGCCGCAGTTGTGGTACGGCGCGACATGCGCAAGGGCGAGGATGGTTCGAGAACGGTCGTGGCGTTCGATCACCTCGAGGGAGCCATCCGCGAGCTCCTCGAAGCCGTTCAGGCCTCGCTTTTTCGGCAAGCCCGAGCCTTTCTCGAATCGCACACGCTGCGCGCGCGCGATCGAGAGACGTTTATGGAATACTGCACCTCCCGTGCCGGCATGATCGATATTCCATGGTGCGGCCGCGACGAGTGCGAGGCGCGAGTGAAAGGGCAGACCGGCGCTACGACGCGCAATACGCGAGCCCTCGAGGAACCGCCCGGAACGCACTGCGTAGCGTGCGGTGAACCAGCGAAAGTGAGTGCCTATTTTGCGCAAAGTTACTAGGGGGATGATCCTCGCGGCCGTGCTCTGCTCGGCGTTCGTCTGCTCGCCGGTCTACGCGGCCCCGAGAGAGCCGCTCGGTCCCGTCGTTGCGCCGACGATCGCGACGCTCGACGCCGATGCCCGCGCATCGGGCAACCGCCGGGCCTCGGCCACGGCCATCGGCCGGGCGCTCTTCACGACGGAGTGGCCGGCCCAGGTGCTCAACGTCTACGCCGACGGCGTCGGCGCGCACGAGGTCGCGGGACTGCGGATCTCCGGCGTCAAGTTTCACCGGCGGATCGGGCGCCTGCAGTTCGTCGCAGAGGTGCGCTCCCTGATCGAGCGGACCTTCGCCGCAGCGCCGGTCGGCGAGGTCGACGTTTGGGCCCAGATTCCGATACCCGTGCGCAAGGGAGCGGTGGTCTCGGGCGACAAGGCCGTGCCGACGAGCCGCAACGTCTTCACGATTACCGTTCGCCGGGGTGAGAGCGCCTCTTCGATGACGGAACGAATGCTCGACGGCAGAAACGTGTACTGGGACGAGGAGTGGGCTGGCTCGGCTTTTAAAGTCACGCGGTAGATGTATCGCAAAACGACGCTCGCCAACGGCGTTCGCGTCATCACCGAATCGATGCCGGCGTTCCGTTCCGCCTGCGTGGGCATTTGGGCGGATGTCGGCTCGGCGGCCGAAGCCGCGGATCGGCGGGGGATCTCGCATCTGGTCGAGCACATGCTCTTCAAAGGCACGAAGCGGCGTACGGCCCGAGCCATCGCCGAAGAGATGGACGGCATCGGTGGGAATCTCAACGCGTTCACGGATAAAGAGACCACCTGTTACTACGCGAAGGTCATCGACCGGCACGTGCCTCTGGCTGCCGACATGCTCTCGGACATGTTCCTCAACTCGACCTTCGAGGTGCAGGAGCTCGCCAAGGAGCAAAACGTCGTACTCGAAGAGATCAAGATGTACGATGATTCGCCCGACGAGCTGATCCACGATCTCTTCCTGCAGACGATGTGGCAGGGCAGCAATCTGGGCGCGCCGACGATCGGCTTGGCCGAGACGATCGCGCGCGTTACGCCGGACGACCTGCGCGATCACATGCGGCGCCGCTACGCACCCAATGCGGTCGTCGTGGCCGCCGCCGGGAACGTGGAACACGACGACGTCGTCTCGCTCTTCGGCGGACATCTGGGAGAGTACAGCGGCGTCTGCGAGTTACCGGAGCCGGAGACGCCGCAGGCGAAACCCGCATCGCTCTTTCGCTATAAGGATAGCGAACAGGCGTATATGATTCTTGGAGCACGCGGGCTTTCGGTGCGTGACGACCGCCGCTACGCGCTCTCGGTACTGGATACGATCCTGGGCGGCGGCATGTCGAGCCGCCTTTTTCAGGAGATACGCGAGAAGCGCGGGCTCGTCTATACGGTCTATTCATTTCAGGCCGGTTACCGGGGCGCCGGCCTGTTCGGCGTGTTCGCCGGCGCCTCGCCGAAAAACGTTCAGGAGTGCATCGACGTTATCGGCGAGCAGTTCGCGCATCTGCGCGATCGCCGGGTGAGCGACGCCGAACTTCGTCTGGCGAAGGAGCACATCAAAGGGAACTTGACGCTCTCCCTCGAGTCCACGTCCAGCCGAATGATTCGGCTGGGCCGTAGCGAGTTCTCGCTGGGACGCGAGCTGACGACCGAAGAGATCGAGGAGCGCGTCGACGCCGTGAGCGCCGACGAGGTCCGGGAGCTCGCATCCGAACTGCTGACCGAGCGCAACGTGGGACTCTGCGTGCTCGGTCCGGTCGATGAGTCGGCCATCGCCTGGAGTCGCAGCGCTGCATAACCCCGTCGATGCCTTTTGGTCGTGGCAGCTCATCGCGGCCGTGGTGCTGAACCTGATACTGCAGACGCTTACCATCGGAGCCTACGCCGCGCGGCTGGCCGGCGTGCAGATGCTGCGCATTGCCACCTCGATCTCGCTCTTCAACCTCTTCGTCACCGCGAGCCGCTTCGCCAACCTCTTCTACTCGCCGATGCTCGGATCGATCAGCGACAGGGCCAGCGCGTTCGCGCGCCGCGGGCCGGCGTGGACGCTGCTCGCCGAGCACCAGTACGATCATCAGATGCGGTTGATTATCTTTGCCGGAACGATCGGCACGGCGATCGGTGCTCTGATGCTTCCGACCTTCCTGATGCTGTTCCGGCGCGGTATCGCGGCCTTCGAGCGGTTGCGCTCGTTGCCGCGCGCGATCCTGCGCGTAGCCAACGTCGGCGTCGTCTTGGACATCGGGCGCTCCGTGCAGACGCCGCGGCCCAGGGAGTGGCGCCGCTTCAAGGTCGCGCACGTTCCGTTCAAACTGATCGCGGCGAACATCATCGTTACGGCGGTGTACGCCGTCGGCGTCGTGGCGGCTGCCTATGCGAGCCTGCTCGATCCTCACGCCGCGCGCACGGCCATTCTCGCGTCGGGACTGGTTAACGGCATCGCCACGATATCGTTCACCCTCATCGTCGACCCGACGTCGGCTTTTATTACCGACCAGGCGGTCCGCGGCGAGCGCCCGGTCGAGGAAGTGAAGTCGTTGGTGTTCTATCTCTCCTTGAGTGCCATCGTGGGAACCTTGCTCTCACAAGCGCTCTTGTACCCCGCGGCGCTCTTCATCGCCTGGGGCGCGAACCTCATCAACCGCTGAAGGAGAACCACATGCCGCGCTTGGTTCGCTTCCTCACCTTTGCGCTCGCGCTCGCGACGACCGGTTGCGCCGGAACGGTCGAGCACTGGATCGTCAGCACGCGCGTCCATCAGGGCCGGATCGCCCTCGAGCGCGGGAGCCTGCACGAGGCGGAGTTGGCATACCGGCTGGCGCTACGCGTCGATCCGAAGGATCCGCTCGCGCGAGCGGGTTTCTCGAAGGCGTCGATTGCGATAGCGGACGTGGATTACCGGCACTCTAATTTTGAAGATGCGCTCGCGACGCTCAACGCCGCGGCGAAGTACGACCCAGGCAGCGTGCGCCTCCAAGGACTGCGTGCGGCGATCGAGCAGGCCAAGTTGAAGCGCGAGATCGTTATCTCCAACTACCCGACCTATCGGGCTGCGGGCAAGGATATTCGCAAGGCGTACGCGGCGCTGCAAGATTCGAACAAACTGATTTTGAAGGCGATCGAACGCTTCGACTATACGTACGATACCAGCGATCTGACCAGTGCCATCGAACAGTCCTACGAGTTACAGCTCGACGTTGCCAAAAATACCAACCGGTTGATCGCCTACCGCCAACTAGTGGAGTCGGGCGTGCCGCAGTCGCAGCAAGGTCAAGGTGCCGTCAGCGGGGCCTCGGCGTCGCTCTTGCCGCTTCCGTAACGGGGCAGAGCCCGCGAGCGTCGAGCCAAACGCGCGCGCGCCCGGCGCGTTCGGCGATTCGAAACTGCCGCCACTGCGAGCGCGCACCGGGTTTGATCTTCGCGGGAAACGTCTCGTACACGGGCCACTGCGCTTTAGGGTCGAGGACCGGAAAGCGCTGCATCCACGCGCAGAGCTCAATGTTGTGATAGAAGCGGTTCTTTTCGATCGCGATGAAGTAGCGGGCGCCTTTGCGGATCGCGCTCTCTTCGTCGAGCGGCGTCCAAAGGTACGGATCTTCCTCCCATCCGTAATGACCGATGTAGTAGAGGATCGACGGATCGTAATGACCCATGACGACGAGGGTGCCGGGAACGAGCGCAGCCCGTAGCGCGACCGCGTCGCGGTAGACCCGTTTGCTGTAATGGTAATAGGGTGCGATGATTGCTTGATTCTGGCGCACGACCAGTGCGAGCGCCGCCGCGCCGGCCACGGCCGCCGCAAATTTTAGCGCCTTCGAAACGTCCGCGCTGCGAACGGCATCGACGAGTCTTGCGAGAAACGCCCCACCGGTTAAGGCCGCCAGCGGAAGCAGCGGGTACATATAGTAGTCGACGCGTTCGACCGTTACGACCACGTAGACGTAGAGCAAACCGCCTGCGAGCCAGCCCCACAGAAGCGAGCGCGAGCGTACCGTGCGCGGCAGGAAGATGAAGCCGACTACCGCGAGGGCGGTGCACGCCGGCCCCAGCATCGTCGTAGCGAGCATCCCCAGTACGATTCGCATCTGCACGAGCTTCAGCGCGAAGGCGCCTCCGCTCGTTAACGCCGCGCGCAGGGCGGGCAGCACGTGCAGCGTCACGATGCCGCTCGCCCAGTGCCACTCGGCGTGGGCCGCCACGCGCCGGTCATAGAGGTAGAGCAAGATCAGCGGCACGCCGGCGAGCACCGCGATCGCGCTCGCTCGGATAGTGCGCCCGGACCGCACGCGGTCGACGACCATAGCACCGATCGGCACGAGCGCGGCGAGCGAGACGGGCTTTGCGAGAAAGGCCGCAGCCAGCAGGGCGGTGACGCGCGCCAGCCGCCGCCGGTCCAGCGCTTCGTCCTCGACCAAGAACCGGGCCGCGGCGTAGAGTGCGGCCGTCATGAAGAAGACCATCGCCGTATCCGGCATGAACGTCCGGCCGTAATAAATGCTGCCG
>JAJXWN010000158.1 GCA_021781595.1 bacterium
CGCGCGCTCCCAGCAAATTCATGATATAGACGTTCAGCGCTTGGCGCTCGACGTCGGACGCACCCATATAGACGTCCACGCTCATGCCGAGTTTCGCGCCTACGGTCGCCGTCGCAACGCCATGCTGCCCTGCACCGGTCTCTGCGATGATTCGCCGTTTGCCCATCCGCCGCGCCAGCAGGCCCTGGCCGACGGTATTGTTGATCTTGTGCGCGCCGGTGTGATTGAGGTCCTCGCGCTTGAGCAGCAGCGCCGCCGCTGAAATGCCGGCAAGATACCGTTGCGTGGCATAGAGCGGCGACGGTCGGCCCACGAAGTCGCACAAAATTGCATCGTACTCCTCCCAGAAGGCCGGATCGGCAAAGGCTGCGTTCATCGCGTGTTCCAACTCTTCGAGCGCTCCCACGAGAACCTCGGGAACGAACCGGCCGCCGAACTCTCCGAAGTATCCGCGTGAATCAGGTCGCATCGGTCTCCCTCACCGCACGCACGAACGAACGCATCTTCCCTTCGTCCTTCCTCCCACCAGATTCTACCCCGCTGCGAACGTCCACACCGTAGGGACGAACCGCGCGCACGCAGGCACCGACATTCTCCGGCGTCAAGCCGCCCGCGACGATGACGCGCCGGCGGCGTGCGATCGCTGTGATCGCACTCCATGAAAACTCCACGCCGCTGCCGCCAGCCAGTCCTTCGATCTTCGAATCGAAGAGAAGGAGCGTATCCGCATACGAAGCGGCCGCGCGTTCGAGCGCGGCTTCGTCGGCATGCGCGGGATCAACGTGGAGCGCTTTGATGGTCATTCCACCGACCTCGGCGGCAAAGCCGCTGCTTTCGCCGCCGTGCAGTTGGATTGCCAAAGTCGGAAATAGCGCGCGCGCCTGGCGAATCTCCGCGAGAGACGGATCGACGAAGACGCCTACCGGTACAACCGAAGGCGGCAAGACCGCGACGATGCGCTCGGCGTCACTAAAGGTTATCCGCCGCGGAGAGGCAGCAAAGATCATGCCGACGGCATCCGCACCGCAATCTACCGCCAGCAACGCGTCTTCGGCGCAGATGCACCCACAAAACTTCACGAACGTTTTCAGAGGATCGCCTCGACGGCGGTCTTCAGCGCGCGTATGATCTCGGCAGGACGCTCGGCGCGCATCAGCGCCTCCCCTACGAGGAATCCCCGCGCGCCGGCTCCGTATAGGCGCGCAACGTCCGCGGGCTTCCGCAGCCCGCTCTCGCTGATCGCCATCACCTCGCGTGGAACCATCGGCAGCAGTCGTTCGCTCACGCCCAGATCCGTCTCGAACGTGCGAAGGTTCCGGTTGTTGATACCGATCAGCGCCGCGCCTGCCTTCACGGCGCGCTCGAGTTCGTGCGCGTCGTGGATCTCGACGAGCGCGTCGAGACCGAATTCGCGTGCCGCGGCCAGGTTTGCCGAGAGTGCCTCGTCGCTCAGCCCCGCGACGATCAAGAGACTCGCATCGGCTCCATACGCCGCCGACTGTGCGACTTGGTACGGCGTCGTCAAGAAATCCTTGCGTAAGAGCGGGCAGCTGCACCGCGCGCGCACGACGTCGAGAAACGCGAGTTCGCCCAAGAAATGTTGGGACTCGGTAAGCACACTGATGGCGTCGATCCCGCCGGCGTCATATGCGGCCGCGATCGCCCCGGGATCGAAATGAGGCGCGATGATCCCGGACGAAGGCGAGGCTCGCTTGATCTCGCCGATGATCGCGGGCCCGCGCGCCCCAGAAATCGCCGCCGTGAAGCCGCGTCGCCCGGGCCCGCGCGCCGCCGCACGCTCCCGCACCGACGCGAAGGGCTCGGCGGCCTCTTCGCGCGCGGCCGCGTGTGCCTTACCGGCATAGATACGCTCGAGAATATCACTCATGCGACAGAGCCTTCGCTCGCGCAAACGTTCGCCCGGCGTGCCCCTCGCGCAGCGTTGCGCGGGCGAGTTCTACGCCGTCGCGCAGTGTCGCGGCGCCACCGCATACCAGGAACACGAGCGCGGCGTTGAGCGCCACAACATCCGCCCGAGGCGAGCGCTCTCCTCCAAGAATCGATTCGAAGGCAGCCTTGCAGGCGTCCACAGAGCCTCCTCGCAGGCTCTCGAGCGGCGCACGGATGCCATATTCGGCCGGATCTAGGATCCAATTGCGGTAGCCCGTCTCGTCGAAGGAACAGACCGTCGTCGGGCCGTCGCCCGCGACCTCGTCGATGCCGCTCGCGGCATGCACGACCGCCCCGCAGCGTACGCCCAAGCCGCGCAGCACCTCGCCCATCGGGACCACGTGCGATGCCCGAGAGACGCCTACGACTTGGTGCGTAGCCCGCGCAGGGTTCGTGAGCGGGCCCAACACGTTGAATATGGTCGGCACGCCTAGCTCCCGTCGTACCGCAGCAACGTTGCGCATTGCGGGATGGTAGCGCGGCGCGTACATGAACGTGAAGTTGGTTTCGCGCAGCAAACGAGCAGCCGCGGAGGGTTCCAAGTCGATGGCCATGCCGCAGGCCTCCAGAACGTCCGCGCTGCCGCACGCGCCGGACGCCGCGCGATTCCCGTGCTTGCCGACCGGAACGCCCGCAGCCGCGACGACCAGCGCGGCCAACGTTGAGATATTGATGGTATTAGCGCCGTCGCCGCCGGTGCCGACCACATCCGCCAGCACCGCACGGTCATGCTCGACGCGCAGACTGCGCTCGCGCATCGCGCGAGCGGCGCCCACGATCTCCGCGGAACACTCGCCCTTGGCCGCGAGCGCCACGAGTAAGCCCGCCGCTCGCACCGGCGTGACGGCGCCGTCCATGATCTCCCCGAAGAGATCGTATGCCACGCTTTCGCCTAGGTCGTCGCCGCCGAGGATTCCGCGCAGCAACAGTGCGTATTCCATTGGAACGGGACGGGGATTGACGACTACTTGACCAGTTCCAGGATCGAGAGCTCAGCCGCGTCGCCGCTGCGAACCCGGGTCTTGACGATGCGCGTATATCCGCCGGCACGGCCCTTGAGCGCCGGAGCGATCTGTTCGATCAATTTCTTCACGACGGCCGGCTCCGTCAAATACTCAGCACACAGGCGGCGTGCCTGTAGATCGCCGCTCGATGCCGTCGTAATCAGGCGCTCGACGACGCGGCTGACTTGCTTTGCCTTGGTCGTCGTCGTTTCGATCTTCTCGTGCTTGAAAAACGAGGTTGCGAGATTACGAAGCAGCGCCTTGCGGTGCCCGTCGGTCCGCGAGAGACGTTTGTAAGCGATTTGATGCGGCATCTCTGTTCGCGCTACGGACGGCGTAGCGAGAGCCCCCTCTCTTCCAGTACTTGCTTGATTTCGTCCAGCGACTTCTTTCCGAAATTACGCATCTTCATTATTTCGTCTTCACTGAGGTCGAGCAACTCGGAAACTTTCGAAATGCCCGCGCGTTTGAGGCAGTTGAACGAGCGCACCGACAAATTGAGTGTCTCGACCGGGATATCCCATTCGCCGGCCGGCGTTTGCGTGACGGGCTGCTCCTCATTCGTAAAGTTCACGAAGAGGTCTAACTGCTCTTGCATGATCGTTGCGGCCGTCGAAAGTGCGTCGTCCGGCGTCACGGACCCGTTCGTTTCGATTTCGATCGTTAGCCGGTCGAAATCGACGTTTTGCCCTACGCGGGTATCGTCGACCGTGAAATTCACCTTGCGAATCGGCGAAAAAATGGAATCCAGCGGAACCAAGCCGATCATGTGCTCGACGTTTCGCTGCCGGTCCGCCGTCATGTAACCACGGCCCTTTTCAACGCCGATCTCCATCGAAAGCTTGGCCGATTTCGAGGAGAGCGTCGCGATATGGTAGGCAGGGTCCAGAATCTCGACGTCGGCATCCGGGGTGATGTCGGCAGCCGTGACGTCCTTCGGACCGCTGACGCTGAGCGCGAGCACCTTCGGTTCGTCGCCGTTCATCTTCACCGGAAGGCCCTTGAGATTAAGCATGATCGCGATCGTGTCCTCGACGATCCCCGGTATCGTGGAGAACTCGTGCAGCACGCCGTCGATCTTCATATAGGTGATCGCGGCGCCGGGAATGGAGCTGAGGAGAATGCGGCGTAGCGCATTGCCGAGCGTAATGCCGAAACCGCGCTCGAGCGGTTCGATCACGAACTTTGCATAGTTCTCGCGGCGCTCGCGCGCTTCGATCGTGGCGCCTTGCGGCGTATCTAGGACGGTCATTGTTGTGTAGATGTTCCTTTGTTGCCGTTTACGTTATCCGTCGAGCTCTCCTCGAGCCGGCGATCGTACGCCTAACGGCGGCTTAGCGCGAGTAGTACTCGACGATGAGTTGCTCGTCGACTGGCGTATCGATTTGCTCGCGCGACGGTAACTGCAGCACCTTCGCCGAAATCTCCTGATCGTTCCATTCCAGCCACTCGGGGGCGTGCCGGGCACGCGCGACCTCGAGGTTGGACTCGAAGACCGGCGATTTTCTGCTCCGCTCTCCGATCGAAACGACATCTCCCGCCTTCACGATGAAGGAGGGAATGTTTACGAGTTTTCCGTTCACGCGGAAGTGGCGATGCGTGACGAGTTGGCGAGCTTGCGCGCGACTATTCGCAAGGTTGAGGCGGTAGACGACGTTATCCAGCCGGCGCTCCAGGAGTTGGAGGAACGTCTTGCCGGTCTGGCCGGGAACGCGCGCCGCTTCGCGGAAATAGTTTTCGAATTGAGTTTCATGCACGCCGTAGTAGCGGCGCATCTTCTGCTTCTCCCGCAGCTGGCGCCCGTATTCGGAGACCTTCTGGCGCCCTTTACCCTGCGTCTTCTGGCCGGGCGCCGTGCCGCGACGCTCGACCGCGCATTTCTTACTCAGGCAACGGTCGCCTTTGAGGAAGAGTTTGATCTTCTCACCCGTCTTGCTGGCAGCTGTCTCCCGGCGGCAAAGGCGGCAAACGGGGTCTGTATAACGCGACATACTCTCTCTTCTATTTCCCTTGCTAAACGCGACGGCGCTTGGGCGGGCGGCAGCCGTTATGCGGAATCGGCGTCACGTCTCTTATGAGGGTGATCTCGAGGCCGGTGGCTTGAAGGGAACGAATTGCAGCCTCGCGTCCGGCTCCCGGACCCTTCACGAGCACCTCGGTAGATTTCATGCCGTGCTCCATCGCCTTGCGAGCGACCGTCTCTGCCGCCATCTGGGCGGCGAACGGCGTCGATTTCTTGGAGCCCTTGAAGCCGAGATTGCCGGCCGAGGCCCACGCGATCACGTTACCGAGATTGTCGCTCATCGTGACGATCGTGTTGTTGAAGGACGCGTGGATATGCGCCACGCCGTTCTGGACATTCTTGAACTCGCGCTTCTTCCGCGACTTCACTTGCTTCTTGGCAGCCAACTAACGTACTCCGAATGGTTTATCCTAAGTCCCGAACGACGGGCTGTCGTCGCCTCGACCCCTTCGCTAAAAGAAGTCT
>JAJXWN010000159.1 GCA_021781595.1 bacterium
TCACGAAGCTACGGCTTCGCTCCTTCTTCGCGCCTCGTCTCCGAACAAAATTCGGCGCCAAATCCGAAAACGGCTCAACTCCGAGAGCCTCCGAGAGCACTACCGCCGATTCGCGCCCGTCGCTGGACGTCCTTGCGGAGGATGGATCGATGCGGAAAACGCGACCAAGAGCGCGCGCGCCGCCGCGGGCGTAGCCGCGCGGCGGACCGCGAAGACGGTGCGGCTCGTGCTGCCACGCGCATAGGTCAGCGAGAGCAAGAGGTTCCCGCGTTCTGGGGCAAGCGCTCGTGCGACGACATCGCCGGCCGGCCACGCTACGAGGACGACGCGGTGAAGGCTGGGGCGGTACAACGCACAGCCGTTGGGCAACTCGAGCGCGAGCGTCTGCGCGCCGCTCGTGAACGACGTACGCACGACCGGCCGCTGCGCCGCTGGTACGTCGTCTCCGTGGAAGCGCACGCGTTCGTCTACGGTGAAGCCGGGCCGGTTCGGCAGCATGGTGACTACCCGCTCGAAAAGCGCGCCATCGGGCGGCGCATCGGGCGCATCGTATGAAAACCGGACCGAGGCGCGCGAACCGGAGCTCGTAACGCGTGGCGCGTACGGGCGGTTGAAGAAGCCCGCAGGCATCGGGTGGGTGTAACGCGCGATGTAATCGCGCGGCGAGGGCGGCAACGGCATCGATACGTCGTCGCGAAGGCCGCCGACGGTCGAAAAGAGATTCGTACGCGTCGCTTTGTCTTCGAAGACGAAGCTGCGCGCGCCGGCGTCGGGGGAGACGATCAGGCGCACGCGATCATTTTCGAGGATGGCAACGGGTTCGCCGTCGGCAAATGCGTCGGTGATATACGCGATGGCCCGGCCGCGTGGGACGGGGCGCAGGTGCGCGCCGGTCACGTACGCGCCATCGCGCAAAGGGATCGCGCCGGCTGGGAGGGCGCTCGAGAGACGCGCAGGTTCGGGTTGGCGGTGCCGCAGCGATGGCGGGAGACCGATCGGCAGCAGCAGCGCGCCGCGTGCGGGCACGGTCGTGGGCGAGACGAAGATCGTACGCGTCCCGAGCATCAGCCGGGTGCGCGGCGTGCGCATCGCCGCGGGAGTGTAATTCACGATGTCGAGGAACCCGAACCGCCCGTCATCGCCGGCTAAGAACGTCGCGTCGCGCATGCCGCCGGCGGCTGGGTTCACGAGCGCTCGCGCCGCGCCGGCCGAATGCACGATCCGGCCGCCTGCCCGGCCAAACGCCGCGAGCTTTCGCTCGGCCCTGCGGGTATAGCGAAGCGGCAGACCCGTCCGCGGCACGATCAGCACGCGGTCGCGGAGCAAGTCGCGTACCGAGTCGTAGCGCAGATCGACGAGGCGGCAGGCGAGTGCCCGCGCGCGGCACCCGCGCTGGACGGCAATGGTGGCGGCGGCGATCCGCCCGATCCGGGCGTTACTCAACATCGGTGCGTGGTACGCACTCGTAAGGTAGGCAACTGCGGCGTCGGTGACGGGATGCGTGCGCGCGAGCAGCGGCCCGTAGGCGCGCAGCAGATCGCCGAAACGCCTGGTAGGTGCCCATCGAGCCTGCCGCGTCAACTCGAGCGAGAGCGCGGCATCCCAGCTATAGAACGCATTGGCCCACGGCGCCTCCCAACCGGCTGGATCGAGCGTATCCTGGACCGGAAAGTTCACGACGCCGTGCATGCCCATCTGCAGGAGCGTATGCAACGCGAGACTCGTGTTGGTCGGGTCGGCGCTGCGCGGGTAGGCGGCGCCGGCGCCCTGCAGCCAGCCGGCCTGAAACTCGCTGATCATGACGGGAAGGCGTGCTTGCGTCTGCAGCAGCCCGGTTGAAAATTCGAGCTGAGCGCGGTCGTGCTCGCCGATGCTGTAGGCATCACTCTGATACCAATTGCCCCAGGCCCATACGGGCGCGGAGGCGGTGACTTTCATTTGATACGTGTTGATGAACAACGGCAGCCGGTCTCCGACGACGCTCTGCACGACGGACTTCAGATAGCGCACGTACGCCTGCCAATTCGGCGCAGGCCACGTCTGATTGTCGATGTAGGCGCCCTGATCGTCGTCGAGCGCTATGGCGATCACGTCGCGACGCCAGGGCGTTGCCGCTCGAAGCACCGCTCGCAGCCACTGCGCAGCGTAGCGCATGTGCGTGGCGTTGTGCATCCATTCGGCGGCGGCATCGTCGGCGTGCGCGTTCTGCAGCGTGGCCGTGGCCGGGTAGCGGCCTTGCAGTACGTCATGCAGCGGCATGTCGTAGGCGGGGCGCTCGAGCAGCCATGCCGGGTAACCGCCGTTGCGCCATTCGTTGCGAATGACGGGACCGGGCCGAAGGATTATTTTGAAGCCCATGGCGTCGATCAGTTTCAGCAAGCCGACCAGATCGCGGCGCGGATTGGTACGCCCGGTGAAGTCGAAGACTTGGCGCGGCGTTCCCCGCGCCGGCGCCGGAGCCTGCGAAGCGTGCCAGTTCCACATGACGTAGAGATCGATCGTGTTGATACCGAGCTCGCGATAGGCTTGCAGGGACGCACGCCACTGCGAACGCGGAATGCGTTCGTAAAAGAATGCCGCAGCGTAGACGAAGAACGGTTTGCGGTGGACGGCAAAGACCGGGTACCCATGTTCGCGCACGACGGCGCTCGCGTGCCAAGCGGCGTCGGCGGGGCGAACGCCGTTCGCGCCCAATGCGAGCAGTAGCGCGGCAGCCATGCGGGCGACGAATGGCCAGCTGCGTTGCGCACGGGCGGTCGTGAGATAGGCCGCGATGCCCACGGCTAGCCAGCCGATGCCCAAAGCGATCGGCAGCGCGCCGGCATAGGCGAAGGCCAGCAGCCAGCCGACGAGCGCGACCAGCGCCGGGAGAGGGAAAAGCCACATGCGAAACGGCGCCCGTGTGCCGCGCAGCCGCAATGCGAAGAGAGCCGCTATCTGAGCGACGTTCTGAATCAATACGCTCCCGGTGGTGAGAATGGCGATGACTTGCTCGAGCGAGAAGAAGCACGCGCAGAGCGAGATGGCGCCGATGGCGAGCAGCGATATGTGCGGGAATTGCTTCTTGGGATGGAGGCGCGCGAAGATCGGGAGAAACGCGCCGTCGCGTGCGGCTGCGTAGGGGATTCGCGAAAAGCCGAGCAGGTTGCCGAAGAGCGAAGCGAATGCCGTAACGAGAATCAGGATCGTCACCGCACCGGCGGCCCAGACGCCCCACGTGCGCTGCACGACCGCGGCGGCGACGTATTGCGCGCCCGGCGGCGGCGCGGCGCCGTTTCGCCCAACGAGTTCTTGCCAGGGCACGATTCCGAGCACGCCCACTTGCAGCGCGATATAGAGGGCGGCTACGATCAGAATCGATAGGATCGTGGCCAACGGTATCGTACGAGACGGCGCGCGCACTTCGTCCCCCAGCGTGGCCGCGGCGGAGTACCCAACGTAGTCGTAGAGCGTGATGTAGAGCGCGCCGCCGAGACCTGCGAGGAAGCCCCAGCCGAACGTAACCGGCGCCGCGAGCGTAAGCGCGCGATGGAGGTTGGCGTGCGGCAGCGAAGCCGCGATCACGAGCAAGAGCGTGAGGATCGCGGCGACTGCAAGCGCGACGCTCAGGGACGCCACGGCATCGATCCGCCGGTAGAGCAGCGCGATCGTCAACAGCCCGATGCCGATCGCGGCGGCAACGTGCAGCGCCGGCGAAGCGGCGAGTGCCGGAAAAAGATAACCCGCATAATTCGCGAAACCGATATAGCCGCTCGCTAATAGAAAGGGAGCGTAGAGCAGGAACTGCCAGTTGAAGAGAAAGGCGAGCAGACGCCCCCACGTCGCGTTCCCGAAGACCTCGCGCAGATAGACGTACGTACCGCCGGAGCCGGGATAGCGCGATCCCAGTTCGGCCCAGACCAGACCGTCGCACAGCGCGACTATCGCGCCGGCGATCCATCCGACGAGCGCGAGCGGCCCGGCGAGCTGCGCTAGTACGAGCGGTATGGTAATCAGCGGGCCGATGCCGATCATCGCGATCACGTTGACGGCAACAGCCCCGCGCGTTCCGATACCGCGTATCATGGCCGGCATCTTCGGTGCAGTCTACGGCGGCCCTGGCGGCGAAGCACGCAGGCGGCCACGGTGACGGTGGCCGTTTTGGGATCATAGACGATGAGCACTGCACGCGGAGTTGTGGTTAGGGGCGGGCCCCGGTCTTGCTAGGCCTGCGAGTCCGGTGTATTGGTCGGTTTATCGTCAGCACGGAGACAGTCTCGGCGAGGAACGCCGCCCCGCAGGCGTCCCACGTTGTCGTCTCGCGATCACTGTTCCGCCAAAAGGATCGTTCCGGTAACTGAGCTCGTTGCTGTCGGCATCGTACGTGTAGGCAACCGCATTCGCCCGGGCCGTCGTTTGACGGGACGAGGGCGAGCCATCCGTGGCGTGCTGCGCGGAATCTCCGTACTGGTTTTGCCCCTCGTCAGGCATCAATCCCGCGCCTTTGCCGTCTCGCAAAGCGCATGCATATCGTCACGCTCCGCGCCCCTCATGCGGTCGACGAGATCCGGCAGGTAGTTTGATTCAGAGGACCACGTCGCACTTTTCTCTTCAAGAAACAAGATGAGCGTCTCATAGCCGGCATCGGGCGATTGACGGACACGGGCACGACACAGGTTCCAGTCACCGAAAAAAGCAGAATCGAATGGCCGGCCGTCTTCATAGACCCGCATGGAGCCCAAAAGGGCCGCGAGGTCCCCATCGCCCTCCTTCCGCCAGATCATGTCTAAGAACGTATAGGCTGCCAAATAATCCGGGTCATCAGCCGCTCTCTTTGCCATCGCTTAGATTCTCCTCCGGGCTAGTCGCCATTGTCACTGCGGTCTTGCCTGCGCCTTGAGGCCAGTGCGCGAGTTAAATGAGTGGATGTTGTTCGACTGGTTGATTCCGGCGTCGCGGATTGCGTTCCCCCGAACTTCGGCCCAGAATCGTGCACCGCTAGAAAGGATTGTTGTGTACCACTTATTCCCGCGCTGATCGTTCCCGAGGTAACTCTTCGGATCGTTTGCGATTCTCAACTATGATGAATCGATTTAAGGGCGTGTCCGGGACGTGCCCCTTCTGCGGGTTGGCACAGTTGTCGAAAATGTGGCCTACGTTCTTGGGATCGATCGTGTTCTTAAAGCTACTGCTGGTGCGCGGGCCGAACGTCGTAGGCCAAGTCCGCGGATGGGTGTAAATTCGGGTCTCTGAAGGCCGCGTAAGAAAGACGAGGCCATCGGACGATCTTCACCAACTTGTGGCGGCCGTGCTCGAACGGATCATGCAGCACGATATTGCCAACCGTACCGGTGCCACGCACTACGAGCGCTCCGCAAGCCGTACGAACCACCGCAACGGAACGCGCCCGCGGCGCTTCGATACGCGTCTTGGCACCTTTGACCTCCA
>JAJXWN010000160.1 GCA_021781595.1 bacterium
GCGGAGTCGTGCCAGGACCCGATCACCGGCACCCCGCTCGCCCAGCCGTGCGTCAGCTATCCGGCCTCCGACCCATCGGTCGTCGGCGTGGGCGGCGTGAACGCACCGATGGACAATACCGGCAAGCTGCTCGGCGATATCACCGCGTGGGCCGACCAGACCACCGGCGGCGGTGATGGTTCGTTTGCCAACAACGTCGGCAGCGGCGGCGGCGCCTCGGGTGTCTTCTCCGCGCCGCCTTGGCAGGCCAAGAACGTCCCCGGCGTGACGATGCGGGAGGTTCCGGATCTGGCGCTCATGGCCGACCCGGCGACCGGGCCCGCCCTGCTGACGAATGCCAAATTTGCGGACGCCAGCATCGGCCCGAGCGGCGGCACCAGCGCTGCCGCTCCCGAAGCCGCTGCGATGTGGGCGCTCGTGCTGGATGCATGCAAGGCCAGCCCATCGTGCGCGACCGCGAGTGGTCCGCACCCCTACCGGCTGGGCAACCCCGACCCGCTGATCTACGCGATCTACGGCCAGAGCTATGCCGGTACCGCGGGCGGTCCGTCGGCCTTTACGCCGGGGCTCCCCTACGCCCAGGTCTTCTACGACGTGCTCTACGGTAGCAATGCGGCTCTGCCCCCGAACCCCACCCCTAGCTCGACGCCGATCGCCGGCTGCTGCCTGGCCGGACCCGGCTACGACGAGGTTACCGGCTTGGGCGTGCCCTTTGCGGGCCATCTGATCCAGGGGATCACGGGCACCAAGGCGCCGTGACCGGTTGTGGGAAACCGCCCTTGCCAGGCCTGGTATAATGTGGAGGCTGTGAAAGAGAAGATCCACCCCAAATGGTACCGTGAAGCCAAAGTGCACTGCGCCTGCGGCGCCGCGTTCGTGACCGGCTCCACCCTTCCGGAGATCGCCGTCGAGATCTGTTCGGCGTGCCATCCGCTGTTTACGGGCCAGCAGAAGTTCGTCGACACCGCGGGCCGCGTCGACAAGTTCAACCAGCGTGCCGCCGCGGCGAAGAAGAAGCAGGAAGAGGCTGCCGCCCGCCAGTCGAGACGAGAGGCCGAGAAGGCCGCCGCAGGCGCCTAACCTCGCCGGAATCGTAAAAGCGAGCCGCTTCGAAGCGGCTCGCTTTTGTTTGGCGGTGCGCCGGGCGGGGCGGCACGGTGTCATGCCAAGCCTGTCGAAGCCTGAGGTTGAAACGTATGAGTACCTTTTACGAGCGGCTAGAGCAGATTGCAAGACGCTTCGACGAGATCGAGGGTGAACTCGCGCACCCGAGCGGCGCCTTCGACCAGACGCGTTATACCGCGCTCGTCAAGGAGCGCGCGGCGATCGAAGAGACCGTCGGCGTCTACCGGCTCTATGAGAAGACGCTGGAGGAGTTTGCATCCAACGAGGTTCTCCTCAAGGACGGCGGCGATGCGGAACTCCACGCGCTTGCGGAGGAAGAAGCGAAGAGCCTGCGCGCACGCCGTAAGGATCTCGAGGAGCGCCTCACCCTGTTGATGATTCCGAAGGATCCCGACGACGACAAAGACGTCTTCATCGAGATTCGCGCGGGCGCGGGCGGCGACGAAGCCGCAATCTTTGCGGGCGACCTCGCGCGCATGTACATACGCTACGCGGAGATCCAAAAGATGCGCGTCGAGATCCTCTCGATGAACGAAAGCGACGCCGGCGGTTTCAAGGAGATCGTCTTCACGGCGGGTGGCAACGACGCATACCGTCACTTCAAGCACGAATCCGGGGTGCATCGCGTGCAGCGGGTGCCGGTTACGGAGTCTCAAGGCCGCGTCCACACGAGCACGGCAACGGTTGCCGTGCTGCCACAGGTCGACGAGGAGATCGAGATCGATATCCGGCCCGGCGACCTGCAGATCGATACCTACAAGGCCAGCGGCGCCGGCGGCCAGCACGTCAACAAGACGGAATCCGCCATCCGCATCACCCACCTCCCGTCGGGCGTCGTCGTTTCGTGCAGTGAAGAGCGTTCGCAGATGCAGAATCGCGAGAAGGCGATGACGATGCTGCGCAGCGTGCTCCACGCACGCAAGAAGCGCGAAGCGGAAGAGGCCGTCGGGTCGATGCGTCGCAGTCAAGTCGGCACGGGAGATCGCTCGGAGAAGATTCGGACGTATAACTTCCCGCAAGATCGCATAACCGACCACCGCATCAACCAGAGCTTTGGGAATATTCGCGCGGCGCTGGACGGCGAGATCTCCCACATCGTCGAGGAGCTGCTCAAGGACGAGCGCGCGCGGCTGCTCGCAGGCGCATCGAACTCCCCGGTATGACCGTCGCATCGGCTCTGGCTCTCTGCCTGCCCGCGCTGGCGGCGGGAGGCGACTCCCCGCGCACCGACGCTCGTCTGCTGCTCGCGCACGTGCTCGGGCGCGAGCGCGCGTGGCTTCTCGCTCACGACGATAGCCGCTTGAGCGCGCGGCAATCCGAACGCTTTAGACAGGCCTGCGCGCGGCGCGCGGCGGGAACGCCCGTCGCGTACATCATCGGGCGCGCCGGCTTCTTCGGGCGAGAGTTCGCGGTCGACGAGCGCGTGCTGATTCCTCGGCCCGAAACGGAGCTTCTCGTTGAAGAGGCGCTGGCGTATCTGCGCGGCCGCCATGCCGCTGCGGTTCTTGACGTCGGAACCGGCAGTGGGGCGATCGCCTGCACGATTGCGGCCGAAGATCCCGATACTGCGGTCGAGGGCACGGACACGAGCGCTCCGGCGCTAGCGGTTGCGCGGCGTAACGCCGAGCGGCTCGGTGTACGGGCGCGTTGCCGCTTTCTGCGCGCAGAGATTGCCCCAACGCAGGCCGCACGTCGCTACGACGTGCTCGTAGCGAACCTGCCGTACGTGCCTACCGGCGCGCTCGCCGCTTTGCCGGATCCCACGGCTTACGAGCCCCGCGCCGCGCTCGACGGCGGTCCGGACGGCTTGCGCGCGTACCGCAAGCTCCTCGCAGTTGCCGGCAAGCTGCTCCGTTCCGATTCGCTGCTGCTGATGGAGGCCGCTCCGCCTACCGTCGCAGCGCTCGCGGCCCTCACGGCCGCCGCCTTGCCGACCGCCGCCGTCGAGGTTGGTTCGGACTACTCCGGTATGGAGCGGTACGTGCGGGCGCGGCTTCGGGGGTGATGCCGCCTCCCGCATGGAATACACTACTCCCGAGATGGCAAAGTATATCTTCTTTACCGGCGGCGTCGTAAGTTCGCTCGGTAAGGGGATCGCAGCAGCGTCGCTCGGACGATTGCTCAAGGCGCGCGGGATCAGCGTTTCGATTCAGAAACTCGATCCGTACATCAACGTCGACGCCGGCACGATGAACCCCTACCAGCACGGTGAAGTGTTCGTGACCGAGGATGGCGCGGAGACCGACCTCGACTTGGGGCATTACGAACGCTTCATCGACGAGAACCTCTCGCGTGCCAACAACGTCACGACCGGTCAGATCTATAACTCCGTCATCGAGAAAGAGCGCCGCGGCGATTACTTGGGAGCAACGGTCCAGGTTATTCCTCACATTACAAATGAGATAAAAGCGCATATCAAACGGGTCGCTGAAGAGAGTCGCGCAGACGTCTGCATCGTAGAGGTCGGGGGCACCGTCGGCGACATCGAGTCGCTGCCGTTCCTCGAGGCGATCCGCCAGGTTCGGTACGACGTCGGCGACGAGAACGTCATGTTCGTACATCTCACGCTGATGCCGCATCTAGGCGCCGCAGACGAACTAAAGACCAAACCCACGCAGCACTCCGTTCGCGAACTTCGCGGTATCGGCATCAGTCCGGACGCGATCGTGTGCCGCACGCAGTCCGGCAAAGCGATGCCGGCCGAGCTCAAGGAGAAGATCGCGCTCTTCTGCGACGTGCCCCCGGCCGCCGTCGTGCAGAACGGGGACGCACCGACTATCTATCAGGTTCCGCTCAATCTCGAAGCCGAAGGCCTGGCGGACGCGGCGGTACGCAAACTGTGTTTGCCCGGCACGCCTCCGCAACTCGAGGAATGGGCGGCGATCGTCGAACGCATCACCGCGCCAGAGCACCGGGTTACGATCGCCCTCGTCGGCAAATACGTCGAACTAAAAGATGCGTACATATCGATCAACGAGGCGCTCAATCACGGCGGCATCTATCACAACGCCGCCATCGAGATCGCGCGGATCGACTCCGAGGACGTCGAGAACCAGGGGACCGGCATCCTCCGGCGCGCGCATGGGATTCTCGTCGCGCCCGGCTTCGGCGCGCGCGGCGTCAAGGGCAAGCTGCGCGCCATCGCCTACGCAAGGGAGCACCGGGTTCCGTTCTTGGGAATCTGCTATGGAATGCAACTGGCGTGCGTGGAGTTCGCACGCAACGTCTGCGGTCTGCCCGACGCGATGACCAGCGAGGTCGACGAAGCGACGCCCGATCCGGTGATCGATTTCATGCCCGATCAGCGGAACCTGGAGATGTACGGCGGAACGATGCGCTTGGGCTCGTACGCGTGCACGCTCGAACCGGGTACGCACGCCGCGGCCGCCTACGGCGAGCTGCAGATCGCCGAGCGCCACCGGCACCGCTACGAGTTCAACAACCGTTATCGCTCCTTGTTCGAGGAGCACGGCATGCGCTTTGCCGGGCATCACACGGTCGGCAAGACGACGCTCGTGGAATTGGTCGAGCTTGCCGCGGACATGCACCCTTGGTTTGTCGGCACGCAGGCTCACCCCGAGTTCAAATCGCGCCCCGACCGTCCCTCGCCGCTCTACCGGGACTTCGTCGGCGCGGCTCTCGCGCTGCAAGATTACCTGCACGAAGAGCGCGAATTCGTGCCCAGCGCAAGCACCTGAACCCGCAGGAGGTCACCGCGGTCATCCTGACGCGCGACGAGGAGCGCAATCTGCCGCGAGCGCTCGCGTCGCTGCCCGCAGGCCTTGGGGTTCTCGTGCTCGATGCGCAGTCCGGCGACCGCACGCGCGAGATCGCACGAGAGTGGGGCGCGACGGTGCTCGAGCGCCCCTGGAGCGGTTTCGTCGAGGCTCGCCTCTTTGCGCTTGCCACCGTGCGCACGCCGTGGACGCTGATGCTGGACGCCGACGAATGGGTGGACGAGGCCTTGCGCGCTGCGATTCTCGACGCAGCTGACGACGCCGACGGCTACGACCTCGCACGCGATACCTACTTTTGCGGGCGCGCGATGCGCATGTGGAAGGGCGAGCGCCTCGTGCGCCTCTTTCGCACCGGCGTAGGCGCGTTGCGCGCCGCTCCGGCCGGCGGCGGCGGCGCGCAGTTGCACGAGCGCTGGAACGTTGCGGGTCCCGTCGGGCACCTGCGTGGCACGCTGGTGCACGAGTCTTATCCCGACGTGGCGTCCTATCGTAGAAAGTTCGACGCGTATACGACGATCGAAGCGCGGCTCGCTAGATCG
>JAJXWN010000161.1 GCA_021781595.1 bacterium
ATGCCGTGGTCGCGCGCGTAGGCCAGGCTCCGGATGGCATCCGCGCTGCCGAAGGCGTCGGCACGACCGTTCGGCCAGAAGGCAAACCCGCCGTCAAGCCGTTGCAGCGCCGCCAAGCCGGCAACCGCCGCGATCGCTTCCGAGCGCGCGTCATGCGCGGTCAGCGGATGCCCGATCCGCCGTTCGAGCACGACTAGCGATGTGGCAATGCTCAAGCGGCCCGCGGTCGGCAGCAGCAGCGCTAGCCGCTCCGCGCCGAACGCGCGTTCCGCCGGCACGGCGATCTCGGGGAGGAGCGAACCCGCGACGGAGATCGTCAGCGTTCCGGGTGCCTGCCCGAACGCAAGCGGAATCTGCACGTGCCCGGAGGTCGCGCCTACATCGATCGTCGATTCCGTAACGCCGGCGTTACGTATCTCGAACGGCACGCGGAACGCGTCTTCGACACCGTTGCCGATGCTCGTCTGGAACTCGACCGACGACGGCGACGGCGCTCCGACGAGTATCGGAAAGCGCCACGCATTCATGCCCGCGCCGAACGACGCTCGCGCTTCGAGCGACTGCGACGACGACGCGGCGAAGGTCAAGCCGCCGGTCAGCGTCCCGTGTGTCGTCGCATCGACGGGCGTACCGAGCAGGTTCATCAACGCGAGACCCGCATCGATGCGATCGCCCGTACGCGCGAACTGCGGCAGCAACGCATCGGTCACGAGCGGCTTGCTCGTGACGAAGGTGGCGCCGGCGTTCGCAAAACGCGGTTCCGCAGCATCGGTTACGGCGACGGCCATCACGCGCCAGGTCGTCAGATCGTCGGGGACTTTGAACGAAACCTCGGCCGAGCCGTCGGCAGCGGTTCGCACGGATCCGTTGAAGTACGCCAGCGGCACGAATTTCGTGCGCACGTGCGTTCCCGCCGCGCCTGCGAGGAAGCCGCCGCCGTAACCCCAGCCTTTCTCGGTGACGTCCGTCGGCTGCGCCAGCGTAACGTTCGGGCGGTTGTCGGCAAAACGCGTTGAGATCGGTTGCGCCGCGAAGACCGTCTTCACGAGATCCGGCGGCCGGTAGCCGCTCAAACGCAAGATGGCATCGTTCGCAACGATGACGGTAAACTGCCCTCGCACGGGGCGACCGCGCTCGTCGCGAAGCGTCAAGCGCACCCGCTGCACGCCTCCGGGAGCGAGCGTTGCCTTATTCGGGACGACGGACGCCGTGAGATAACGCGCGCTCAGATCGAGCGCCAGCGGCACCATACCGATGCGGACCAGACTATCGACGCCCCGAACGTTGCTTTGGGTGAGCGGCGGGCCGCGCCGCACGAGTTCGGCCTCGACGGCGGCGTTGGGAAACATCGCTTGCGTGATCGGAATGCGCACGTCCGGCGCGCTGCCGTCGATCGCGATCGTCCGCTTGTAGAGAACATGGTCGCGGACGACGGAGAGATAGAGATCGGCCCGGCGATACGGCGATGCAACGGCCAGCGTCGCCGTATCGCCGATGCGGTATGCCGCTTTGTCGAGTTTCATCTCAAGTTGCGAAGGGTTACTCTGCCCCCATACCGCTTGGCCCGGTCCCGAGATCCAGATCGGCGAATCGGTTGCCGCGGCGGCACCCGTGCCGGATATCTCGGCGCGGATCCGATAGCTGCCCGGAGCGCTCGCGGTAAGCTGGACGCGCTGCGGCGTGCCGGCACTGGTCGTATCCGCCTGAGAAACCGTAACGAATCGAACCGAATCGAGTGCGGCTTGACTTCCCTCCACGATCTGCGTGACGCTGCCGTAGCGCATCTGCTGAAGCTCAAGGTGCACGGCCTTGCCGCTCTCGGCACGCCCCTGCGGATCGGTGACGACGACGTCGACGTTCACAGGCACGCCTACGGAGCCGACGAAATCGTTGCGCAGGCCAACCAGCGACGAGCTCGGCAGCGCGTTGAACGACGCCGTCGCGGAGCTCTCCAGGTTCGATGCGTCGCTCACCTGTAGATCCACTCGGTAGGTCATCGGGTACGGAAGTTTACCGTCCACCGCTATCGCGACCCGCGCCTTGCCGTTCGCGTCGAGTGCGACGCTCTGCTGGGTCACGTCTGAGGTCACGCTCGGCTCTTCCTGCGGCCAGAACCACTGCCGGCCGAACGCGTACTCTGCCCATCCCGGCGGTGCGAAGCTCACCGGCTGGCGCGTGACGTGCAGCATCGCCTTGGCGCCGCTCATCGGCGCGCCGAAGAGGTAACGCGCGCGGCCTCTTGCCAGCACCGTATCCCCACTTGCCGCAACGCTTCGGTCGAGGGTCAGGTCGACGCTGAAATTCGGCGGGTGAAACTCGGCAACGCGGAAGTTCCCGGTGATGCGCGCGCCCTGCGGTCCGGTCGCGGTAACGGTATAGTAGCCGAGCTCTTGCGTCTTGGAGAGATCGATCGGAAACGAGAACGTCGCGTACCGGTTCGTCGTTTGCGAAGGGAGCGAGACGTCCTTGCCGTTCGGATCGGTCAGCTTTAGAGCGTAACGGACGTGCCGATCGGCGCTCAACTTTCCGTCTTGCAAGACGTAGCAGACAGCGGTAAGCCACGCGCGCTCGCCGGGCTGGTACATCTCGCGATCCGAGTAAAGCGTGCCGCGAGAGATCGGCTGGCCGGCGGACCAACCGCCCGTAATGCCGTCGTAGTCGTAGATGCCGCTCCAATCGTAGGTGCGGACGTACGACCAGTCGCGCCCGTCGCGCACGACGGCGAGCAGTTCCGGCGCCTCGTCCGCCGGGCGGTCGCCAACGTAGCACGGTTCGAGTGCGACGCCGCGCACGCTCCATCTTCCCGCCGCATCGGTCGTACCGCTCGCGCACGGGCTCGGCGAACCCGGTTGCGTCTGCTGGTACAGATGCGAGACATATACGTCGACGCGAGCGCCCGCAACGGGAGCCCCGTCGCTCAAGCGCTGCACCGACACCTCGCCGCTCCGCGGAAACCACTGTGCGAAGACGCCGAGGTCGGTCAGCTGAACGAGGCCGTAGGTCGGCGACGTCCCCGGAATCTGCGCGCCGACGCCGTACGCAAGCGTACCGACGGGACCGCCAAGCAGCGAGCTCAGCGGCACGTCGACGTGAGTCTCGACATTTCGTACCGCGCCGGCAACGCGATACCACTTCCAATCGGCGGGTTGCGGTGAGGAGGAATAGACCAACTGCCGCGGATCAACCGTTTCGTAGGCCGCCTGGTAACGGTCGCCCGGCAGGTTCGCGGTCTTGTACTGCAGCTGCAACCGCTCGCCCGCGACGAACCGGTTGAGCCCAGCAGGTGCCCAAAAATACGGAGCGAGGTCGCCGGTCCGGAACGTTGCCGCGGTTGCAAGGCCGAGTCGCTGCCCGTAAACGTCTTGCATCGCCCCCGCGATTGTGACGGTATAGCGCGTATCGGGTGCCAGCGCGAAGGGATTGACGTAGATCGTGTTTCCGTCGTATGAGAGCGAGTAGCGTTTGGGGACCGGCCGGCCGGAAGGCGAGAGCGTCACGTTCTGCGCGAAGCTCTTCGGATCGAGCTGATTGTCGAAGACGAGCGCGGGATCGCCGTTCGCAAAACGCGCGGCTCCTTCCGGAACCATCGGATCGGCGGTCGCCAAGGCTTGGACGAGCGCGAGGGGGCCGTAGGTCGTCAGCGACTTCCGGAACGGCGTCGTGCTCGGAAGATTGCCGTAGGCGGGGCGTACGCCCGGATCGACGACAAACGCATAATTCGTGGCTTTGGCGAGCGCCTGCTGCGGCGTGACGTCGTAGATGTACGTTCGCAGCGACGGGTTAAAGCGCACGGCCGCTCCAAAGCCGGGCGGAGCCGTGGCTTGCGCCTCGACGGCGACCGCCGCGCCGATCGGCGGCGCGTTGCCGGGCGCTTGGAACGTAGAAAGGCGCGCGAGTGACGCGGGGTCGAGCCGCACGTTCGATTCCAGCCGCACCGTCGGGCGCAGCGAGACGACCGGCGCGGGCGGGGGCGTGGCCGGCCCGTACGTTTCTTCGAGCGCGGCCTCGGCATCGGCATCGACGATCTTCAACCGCCGCGTGACGAACGTCCATGCGAGATCTCGCGCGAGCGCATCACCCCGGAGATCGCGCAGCCCGGATTTCAAAGTCACGCGTACGCGCGTGGCCTCCGGCAGCGCGGCGCCGGCCTCGAAACCGATCATCCGCGGCGTCAGTACCACGAAGCGGCCGGGGAGCGCCGGCGCTATCTCGAAATCCGCGAGAAGGGCCCGCTCTCCCGGCGTACCGATCTCTCCGACCGGAAGCACCGGGTGCGCGAAGATCACGCGGATCTGCGCGAGCGGCCCGGCCAGCCCGGTGGGAGATATCTGCTCGATCCACGGAGGCAGCGAGGGGAGCGGCAGCGGCGCCACGGCCGCGAGAGGCGCGCGAACGGTAGGTTTGGCGCAGCCGCCCAGCGCGGCAAGCACGCAGGCGGCCAAGAAACCCATGCGAACGATCCGGCGGCAGCAAACGTGCATTGAGCGCCTCCAGCAAACAGAGGTTAGGCATTCAACGGCCTACCGGAAGAGTACTTGCGCGGCTCGAACCTTGAGCGAATCGTGCGTCCCTACGCTTTCTGGCCGGTGCTCGGCACGGTTGGACTCGGCCTCCTTCTTTTGGGGCGGGCACTCTGCGTTCCGGCCTCGCTCCTCGCGCCGCGCGATACCTCCATCGCATTTTTAGACCGGACGGGAATTCCGCTCGGCACCGTGCTCAGCCCCAACCAGACTCATACCTCGGCGGTACCGCTCGCCAAGGTCTCGCCGCAGTTCGTTCGCGCAATTCTCGCCGTTGAGGACGCTCGTTATTTCGAGCACGGTGCCGTCGATTGGCTTGCCCTCGCGCGAGCCGGAGTTCAAACGCTGCACTGCCTCTGCATCGAAAGCGGCGCGTCGACGATCGCGATGCAGCTGGCCCGCATGCAGTTCGGCATCCCGCACACCTTTGCGGGAAAGCTGCTTCAGATGTGGGACGCAACGCGCATCGAAGCCGGCGTCGATAAAGTAACGATTCTCCAGGATTACGTCAACCGCGTGACGATGGGCGAGAACATCTACGGAGTCGATGCCGCCGCTCGCTCGTACTTCGGAATTCCGGCAAGCGATCTCGATCTGGCGCAAGCGGCGCTGCTGGCCGGCATCCCCAACGATCCCGCGGGCCTCGACCCGCGATCTCACTGGGCCGCCGCGCGCGCTCGGGCCCGGTATGTCCTCGCGCGCATGGTCGCGACGGGATCCGCCACCGCGGCGCAGGCCGCCATCGCGATGCGCGAGGAGATCCATCTTCGCCCGCTCGGCGACGGTCCGATCGCAGCGCAGCAGCTCCTGTTTCGCATCGCGCGCGAACGCCCCGACCTTCCCTCCCAAGCACAAACAACGATAG
>JAJXWN010000162.1 GCA_021781595.1 bacterium
CTGGCCAGCACGCCTGGGAGCCGAACCGTGGATTGCTTCAAACATCGAGCAGTGGTCGCCGATGTTTGCGGAGCCCGCTAGGCCGACCGATCCGGTGATCTGCGCGGCCACGTCCGACAAGACGTCGCCGTAGAGATTCGGCATGACGAGGACGTCGAAGGTTTCGGGCGTATCGGCCAACTTGGCTGCACCGATATCGACGATCCAATGCTCCTTCTCGATATCGGGGTACTCTAGAGCAATCTCATCGAAGACCTTGTGAAAGAGCCCATCGGTGATCTTCATGATGTTGTCTTTGGTGAAGCAGGTGACTTTCTTGCGCTTGTTCGCGCGCGCGTATTCGAAAGCATAGCGAACGATGCGCTCGCTGCCCGGTCGGGAGATGAGTTTCAGGCACTGGGTGACCTGATCGGTTTGGCGGTGCTCGATACCGCCGTAGACGTCTTCCTCGTTCTCGCGAACGATGACGAGGTCCATGTTCGGATGTTTGGTCGCCACGTACGGGTGAAGCGACGCGCAGGGCCGCACGTTGGCGTACATGCCGAGCGTTTTGCGGACCGTAACGTTGAGGCTCTTGAAACCACCGCCTTGCGGGGTAGTGATGGGAGCCTTGAGAAAAACCTTGGTGCGCCGCAGCGTATCCCACGAAGCCGGTTCGATGCCGTTCCCGAGACCGCGTTTATAGACGGATTCTCCGATCTCTATGCGCTGGATGTCGAGCTGCGCGCCTGCCCCCAGAATCATGCGTAGCGTTGCGTCCATGATCTCTGGCCCGATGCCGTCTCCGTAAGCGACGGTAATCGGCGTTTTCTTGGCGGTCGGGATCGTGGTCACCGGGATGCTCCTTCTTACTTACGTGGGAATGATGGCAGGCATTCGTTCTGCGGCCGCGGCGTACCGCCTCGACTTTTGTCGGGCGGTTTGCCGATCGCCTATGCCGCGACGTAGCGGAATTTAGCGTACGCGTACGGATAGTCGGCATAGAATCAGCTTCTGGTTGAGGGTGAGCGGACTGAAGGCAGGCATATGACTGTCGTAACCGGCGAAGGGATGCCGCAACCGGATCGGGTTTTCGTAGTTGGCGTCCGCGGCTGCGTCCATCAAGTTGACTGGCCGCGGACGTCTTTCCGGAACCCGTTAGTGGGCCAGGTATTCGCGCAGGCCATGAACGCCGCCCTCGCGACCGAAGCCGGATTCGCGGTAACCGCCGAACGGAGAGCTCGGGTCGAAGAGGTTGAAGGTGTTGCACCAGACGACGCCGGCGCGCATGCGCTCCGCGACGTACATGTTCTTGCTGCCCTTGTCCGTCCAGATTCCTGCGGAGAGACCGTATGGCGTATTGTTCGCTTTCTCGATCGCCTCGTCCGGGGTGCGGAAGGTCAATATCGAGAGTACGGGACCGAATATCTCCTCGCGCGCGATTCGGTGCGACTGCTGGACGCCCGTGAAAAACGATGCGGGGAAATAATATCCGCGCTCCGGAAGGGCGCACGACTGTTGCACCAGCGTTGCGCCCTGATCGATGCCGCTACGCACCAACTCGCGAATTTTGTCCAGCTGCGCCTTCGAATTGACGGCGCCGATGTCGGTATTCTTATCGAGCGGATCCCCTAAGCGCAGCGTCTGCAGCCGCTCAGTGAGCCGCACGACGATTTCGTCGTGTACGCTCTCCTGCACGAGTAGCCGCGAACCCGCGCAGCAGACGTGTCCCTGATTGAAGTAGATGCCGTTGACGATCCCTTCCACGGCTTGATCCATCGGCGCGTCATCGAAAACGATGTGCGCGGCCTTTCCGCCCAATTCGAGCGTCAGGCGCTTCATCGTGCCGGCGATCGCGCGGCGGATCGCTTTCCCCACCTCCGTGGAGCCGGTGAAGGCGATCTTGTCCGTGCCGGGATGCTCGACTAAGGCGGCGCCGGTTGCGCCGTCGCCGGTCAGTACGTTGACGGTGCCGGGCGGAAGGTCGGCTTCCTGAACGATCTGCGCGAGTGCGAGCGCGGTCAGGGGCGTCGTCTCCGCCGGTTTGAGGACGACCGTGTTGCCGCATGCCAGCGCGGGTGCGATCTTCCAGGCCGCCATGAGGAGCGGAAAGTTCCAGGGCACGATCTGACCGCAGACGCCGATGGGGCGGGCCTCGCGCCCGGCGCGCATCGCCCACTCCAGCTTGTCCGCCCAGCCGGCATAGTAGAAGAAATGCGCTGCGGAAGTTGGGATATCGAAATCGCGGGACTCCTTGATCGGCTTCCCGCCGTTCATGGTTTCCAGCACCGCCAGCTCGCGGGAACGTTCCGTGATCGCGCGAGCGATTCGGAAGACGTACTTGGCACGCTCGGCCGGCTTCATCTTGGACCAGTATTTTTCGTAGGCTTTGCGCGCCGAGCGCACGGCACGATCGACGTCGGCGGCGCCGGCGTAGGCGACCTTCGCGAGGACGCTTTCGTTCGAGGGGTCGATCGTATCGAAATACCGCTCGCTCTGGGGCGCGACCCAGTCGCCGGCGACGAAGAGGCCGTAACGCTCGCGTATCTGCGGCTTGGTGGTTTCTGGGGAGGGAGCGTATTCGAGGCTCGTCATCGCATGCGTACCTTTGGGCTAATCCTTGGGAAAATAGTCGGGGCCGGCATAGTTTCCGGTAAGCTGTTTTTCGTACTGCATCAGGAGGTCGTCGAGCAGCGAACTCGCCCCGACGCGGAAGCGCTCCGGCGTAAGCCAGGCCTCTCCGAGCGTTTCGTTGACGATGACCAGGTAGGTGAGCGCTTGTTTTGTCGTGCGCACGCCTCCGGCGACCTTGAGCCCGACTGCGCGGCCGGTACGGCGGGCGTAGTCTCGAATGGCCTCGCACATGACCACCGCTACGGGAAAAGTGGCGTTGGTCCCCACCTTTCCCGTCGAGGTCTTGATGAAATCCGCTCCGGCCTCCAAAGCGAGATCGCTGGCTCGGCGTACCGCATCGTAACTTCCAAGCTCCCCGGTCTCGAGAATGACCTTGAGGTGCAACTCGCCGCAGATGCGCTTCACGGCTACGATCTCGTCGTAGACCGCCCGGTCCTTCCCGGAGAGGAAGGCGCCACGGTCGATTACCATGTCGATTTCGTCCGCCCCGGCCGCGATTGCGGCGCGCACGTCGTCCAATCGAACGGCGGGTGAGGAGAGGCCGCTCGGGAAGGCGGTCGCGACGGATGCGACCAGCACGCTCGAGCCGCGCAGCGCGTCTTTGGCGACCGCTACGAGGCTGGGATAGACGCAAACGGCCGCAACGCTCGGCACGTCGGGCAGATGCTGCGCGGGACGGATCGCTTTCGCGCAGAGCGATCGCACGCGCCCTTCGGAGTCCTTTCCTTCTAGCGTGGTCAGATCGATGCAGGTCACGGCCAGGCGGATGCCCGCGATCTTAGAAGTGGTCTTGATCGACCGCTTTGCGAGCGCGCCGGCGCGCGCCTCGAGCATGACGGCATCGACGGTTGCGGGCATCAGGCCATACCGGCGAAAAATGCAACGTAGTCCGAGTCGATTCGCGCCAGCCGGTCAGGCTTCGCCGCACTTAGAAGAGCCATAGAAGAACCAACTTTGCGGATCGGCTCAACGGGCCCTTCGAGTGGGGAGCCGCACGAGTGCTTCCGCAGCGTACGCTTTTTTGGAAGACGGCGACGCTGTGACGTTGCGCGGCGCGTGCGCACGGCCGGGCGTGCTACCCGCTCGACCTTGGGCGCGCGACAAAGCGGTACTGCCCCGGCGCCCATTCGCAGCGGCTCCCGTCGAGCAGGACGAACGATTCATAGCCGTCCACTTCGGGATTGAAGTCCGCGTTGTGCGCTTTAGTCGCCGGCCAGTCTATGCGATCGTCTTTCCGGGCGTGAGCACGGGCCTTCACGTAGGAAAACTGTGGGGACTTAGCGAGCGCGTTGAGGTCGTTCGCCAATCGTTGCGCGTCGTTCATCGCTGCGCTATCACCTCTGAATTCGTCTCGACGGTTGCGTACCGAACGTGTGCCGACACGGCTATCCGGCGGCCGGCGCGCGTTCGGCGGCGTGGAAACCGTTGCGGCGATGGCTCCCGTCGCAAAACGGTTTGGTCGCGGAGCCGCCGCAGCGGCACAATGCAACGTCCTGGCCGGCAGCCGCGTAGGCGTTTCCGTCGGCATCGATCAGCTTCAGCGGGCCCTTGACTAGGTACGGCCCGCTTTCGCGGACTTTGATGGTCGCTTCAGTCATGGCGGCAGCCTTCCTCACATCTGTCGGAGTCACGGGTTATCATCGGTAGTACCGTCCGTATTCGCGGAAGGGAGTGAGATTCCAGCCGCGGTAAGTAAGCGGCGACCTCGTCAAACGGCTCGATTTTGGAGGTGTAGCATGAAACGGCCGACCCTTATTCCGTTGGTTCTTTTCGTTATTGCGGCCATGCTGCCGGCAACGCTGCTGCTCGTTCGCAACGGGCCGCCGCAGCCCGCGGCCGCTGCCGTGCTCCCGACCCCGACCCCAACCCCCGTCGGCATTGCCTACGACGAAATCACGCGTATGGCTTTTGGCAACGCTACGCCGCCGCCGCCCGGTTCGTTCCAACCCGATTACCGGCGCATCATCGCCGACATCCCGCCGGCCAACCAACCGGCGCCCGCCGCTCATGGCCTCGCCGGAATGTTCGGCCGAATGATGGGCGGGCAGAACCTGGCGCAGATGACAAGCGGTCTGAACATGATGCGTGACGGTACGCTCAAGCGCTACACCTTCTACTGGGTGCGCGGGTGGATCCGGATCGACGACCCGGCCGCGCACACGGCTCAGATCGAGAAGTGCAGCGAGCACCAGACCATTCTGCTCGACCTAGCTCGCAAGACCTACCGCATCGTGGAGATGACCGAAGGCGGGAGTGCACCGCCTCCGCCGCCAGCCCCGCGCTACGGCCCAGCCCCGCCGCCAGCGGGACCCGGCACGGGCGTTATGACCGTCTCCAACAAGGTACAAGCGCTCGGGCCGAAGACGCTCGAAGGTATTCACACGCGTGGTTTTGCAACGACGGCCTCGATGGAGATGTCGAAGGCGACGGGCACCTGCTCCAACGGCGCCTACGGGGCCGCGACCGTGGAGTACATCTCCGGGATCCACAAGCCGCGGGCATACTGCCCGCTCCCGCGGACGCGGGCGATGGGCATGGGTGGAATGCCGGGCGCGCGGGGCGGCTGCAAGCCGCGTCTGGTCGTCCGCAGCAGCGGTCCGACCAAGCCGTCGGGCTACCTCGCGATGTATCGCCGAACGTCGTTCAAGGCCGGCAATGGCGCTGGAGCGCACGGAACCGGTGGCGCGTTCGTGATGGAACGCGGAAACGTCGACTGGTTCTATAACCCCGACGTCCCGGCGCTCTTTTCCATCCCG
>JAJXWN010000163.1 GCA_021781595.1 bacterium
GCAACGCAGCGTGATACGGCCGATGCGGCCCTCGCGGCCGACTTCGATGCGCTCGCTCATACGATCGCCGCCGGTTCTTCGGCGGGCGCTGCGACCCCGCGCAGAAAGAGCGTCGACATCTCGAGCGCCACGTGCGAAGCATCCGACTCGTTTTCGCCGCGGTACCACATCGGCGTCCAGTTCATCATGCCGAAGAGCGCCGCCGTCGCGATGCGCGTGGAGATCGACGAGGTGCGTTCCTGCTGCACCGCGATCACCAGATCGGCGGCGCGCGCGAAGTAGCGGCGGCGAATCTCGTGCACGGCGAGGCGGTCCTCGCCTTCGAGCGCCTCCATGTCGTGGAGCAGCACGCGGTACGCCGCCGGGCTAACGGTGATGAAACCGACGTGATGGCGTACGAAGGCGCGCAGCTGCGAATCGGGCAGCGCCGCCTCCGAAAGGGCCCGCTCCAGTCCCTCCGATAACGCCTGGAAGGCCCGCCCGCAGACCATGCCGAGCGCACGCTGCTTGCTCGGGAGATAGTAATAGAGGCCGGCGACGCTTAGGTTCGCGGCGGCGGCGATGTCGCGCATCGTCGCCAGCCCGTAACTCTTCTCTGCGAAGACCGATTCCGCGGCATCGAGCGCCGCCTGCAGGCGCAGATCGTAACCCGGCAATGCGGTGCCCTCCCAATCGCTGAAATTCGTTCGAACGCTCGTTAGAATGCCCGGATACATTCATAATACGGTCCGAGACCAGCAGGGCGACAGAGCTAGACGGCGGGGTTTCCTAGGGCAAATGTATCAGACCGGCTTTGAAGGCGAGGACGGTTGCCTCCACTCGAGAATGGACGCCGAGCTTCGGGAGCAGGTTGTAGATATGGTTGCGAATCGTCGCGCGGGAGAGTTTTAGGCGCCGGGCGATCTGATCCGTCGTGTTGCCCGACGCGACCAGTTTGAGCACTTCGATCTCACGCGGTGTCAAGGCATCGACGATGCGCCGGTAGGTGCGCTCGTCGGCCTTTCCGTTGGTGGGTCGCCGGTCCGTCAGGCGGCTTACGACATCGGCCGCCATCGCGCTCAACCGTTGCGCCGAGACGCTCTCGTTGAAGACGTGCACCCCGACCGGGTGACCGTCGTCGTCGATCGTGACGGTCGTGACGTCGAACCACATCTCGGTGCCGTCGGGGCGGTGGAGAACCATCTCGAAGCGCCGCGGGGTGTGGCCTTGGGCGCAAACGTGCGCCACGGCGCAGTCCGGCCCGCAGATCGGCGCTCCCCCGGGTGCGAAGCCGTGCATCAACTCGTGACAAGGGCGTCCGAGCGCTTCCGTCGCCGGCCAGCCGAGAATTCGCTCGGCGGCCTTGTTCCAGGCGACGATCGTACCGCTTGCGTCGACCGCAATCGTGGCGGCGGTGCTACTGCCGAGTCTCAACGTCATTCGACACTCCTTCGCCCTCTTCCACTTCACGCATAATAGCGCACGAGCATATCTGCCGCGCACACCGGCTTCGCAAAGCTCTCGCGCTCGATGGTAACGTGAAGCGAGATCTGCACGCTCCCTTTCGCTTCGATTAGACGTTCGATTCGAAACCACCCGCGAATGCGCGATGGAACCACTAGAGGTGCGGGAAAACGCACGCGGTCCAGACCGTAATTGACCGTCATGCCCATGCCCTCGACGCGCGCGGTGAGATGCCAGAGATGCGGTATGAGCGAGATCGTGAGGAACCCGTGCGCGACGGTCGTTCCGAACGGGCCCGCTTTGGCGCTCTCCGGGTCCACGTGGATCCACTGGCGGTCCTCGGTCACGGCGGCGAACGCATCGACCCGCTCTTGCGATATCTCAAGCCACGGGCTCGGCTCCAGCGCCATGCCGGCAAGCGACCGCAGCCCTTCGATTCCGGTCACGTTTAGCGTCATAAGCGACGAGCATTAGCGGTTCGAGCGGCGCCTACCCTGCGGGCGCTTGCGTTGCGTCTCCCAGTAGTAACCCATGTGGCCCTGAAGGACCGCAGCGCGCAGCGCGGATGCGCCATTTTTGCATAGATTCCTGCGAGGGTCCGGCATCCTGTGCCGGGTATATCGCCGCATGGAATCGTTATCCCCGGCGCGTGTGACCGCGCTTCGAGAGCGCGCTAACCTGGTTCGCCAGGGTATCGTACGCGCGCTGGTCTCCGCGGGATCCGGCCACTCGGCCGGCTCGCTCGACATGGCCGACGTCTTCGCGGCCTTCTACGGTGAGATCTTACGCCACGACCCGGCGCGGCCCGATTGGGAAGATCGCGACCGTTTGTTGCTTTCGTGCGGCCACATCGCCCCGGTGCGGTACAGTGCGATGGCCTATGCGGGATACTTTCCGGTCGAGGAGTTGCTGACGCTTCGAAAGTTCGGCACGCGGCTTCAGGGACATCCCGAACGTGTGCGCTTGCCGGCGGTCGAGACAACCTCTGGGCCCTTGGGCGAAGGACTCGCTCAGGGCGTAGGCATGGCACTCGGCGCGAAGCTCGACGAGAAAGAATGGCGCGTCTACGTCGTCACGTCGGATGCCGAGCATCAGTGCGGCCTGCACTGGGAGGCGATGATGACCGCCGGAAAATTCGAGCTCGACAACCTGACCTGCGTCGTCGATCGCAACTTCATCCAGATCGACGGCAGCACCGAAGACGTGATGCCGCTCGAGCCGCTGGCAAACAAATATAGATCGTTCAACTGGGAGGTGTTCGAGTGCAACGGCAACGATGTTGCCGAGTTCGTCGCCGTGATAGAGAAAGCCAAGGCGGTTCGCGGGAAACCTCAGGTCGTCATTGCGCATACGGTTCCCGGTAAGGGAGTTTCGTACATGGAAGGCGATTACACGTGGCACGGCAAGCCGCCCAATCGCGAGCAGGCCGACGAAGCACTCCGTCAACTCGAGGCGGAGCGGGAAAGGATCGTGGCAGGCAATGGCTAGCGCGGACGTATTGGAGACCGTCGCTTCGATGCGCTTGGCCGAGTACCGCGACGCAGCCGCCGTCAAAGAGGTGCCGACGCGCAACGGGTTCGGCGAAGGACTGGTCGAGGCGGGCACGCACAACCGGAACGTCCTTGCGATCTGTGCCGACCTGGTGGAGTCGACGCGCATGGAAGCATTCAAGAAAGCGCTGCCGGCGCAGTACATCGAGATCGGCGTTGCGGAGCAAATGTTGGTAGCGATGGCCGCCGGCCTCGCGAGCGTCGGCAAGATTCCCTTCATAGCGAGTTACGCGATGTTCAACCCCGGGCGTTCTTGGGAGCAAGTACGCACGACGATGGCGCTCAACGAGACCAACGTGAAGATCGCGGGCGCCCATGCGGGCGTCTCGGTCGGGCCGGACGGTGCCACCCACCAGGCGATCGAGGATATCGCGCTTATGCGCGTGATTCCGCAGATGACCGTGGTGGTTCCCTGTGATGCGATACAGACCAAACGGGCAACGATGGCGGTCGCAGAGCGGTTCGGGCCGGCCTATCTTCGCTTCGCGCGCGAGAAGTCGGCGGTCGTCACCACCGAAGCGACTCCTTTCCAAATCGGCAAGGCGCAGATCTTCCGCGACGGCGGCGACGTTGCCATCGTCGCCTGCGGCATCCTGGTCTACAACGCGTTGGTGGCCGCGGACGAGCTCGCCAAAGAAGACGGCATCGCGTGTACCGTCGTCAACAACCACACGATCAAACCGATGGACGAGCCGGCGATCCTCGCAGCCGCGCGGCGCTGCGGTACGGTCGTCACGGTCGAAGAGCATCAGATTCACGCCGGCATGGGATCGCGCGTTGCCGAAATTTTGGCACAGCGCTACCCCGTGCCCATCGAGTTCGTGGGTGTACGCGATCGGTTCGGGCAATCGGGCGATCCGGTAGAGTTGATCGAGCACTACGGCATGGGGACCGCCGCGATTAAAGGAGCCGTCCGTGCGGCATTAAGGCGCAAGTAAGGCGATCGTCTAGGTACTATTCCCGATGCGCGCAGGCCAAGTTTGCGGTACCATCAGCCCGTCGTGTGCCCTGGGCCGGGCCCGGCCCGGGTGTGGGCCTTCTTTAGCGCCGCAAACCGAGGTCGGCGATCAGCTTACGGTAGCGCTCCAAATCTTTCTTCTGTAGATAACTCAGCAGCCGGCGGCGCTGACCTACTTGCAAAAGGAGGCCGCGACGGCTGTGATGGTCTTTCTTATGGACCTTCAGATGTTCGGTCAGCTGATTGATCGACGCGGTGAGGATAGCGACTTGGACGTCGGCCGAACCGGTATCGTTCGAAGAGCGCGCAAACCTGGTGGCGATCTCCGATTTCTGTTCTTTGGTCAAGGGCACGGGTGCATATCTCCTCGTTCAAGGATGGTCTCGTTTCGGATGCAGGGCGCAGCCCCGCTCCGGCGACCCGCGCATCATAGCAAACCGAGCTCCGGCCCGCAAGGGCAGGGCCGCCGGCGCAGGACAAATCGGCGGGGCTGCGGATGTTGCGTTATGGATCTGCAGATTCACAACAAGGTAGCGCTGGTCACCGGCGCGAGTTCGGGGGTCGGCCGTGCGTGCGCGCTCGCCCTCGCGCGGGAAGGGGTGCGCCTGGCGGTGGCCGCGCGCCGGTTCGATGAACTCGAGGCGGTGGCACGCGAGGCGCTGGCCGCCGGCGCGGCGGATGCGCGTGCGTTCGTCGTCGATCTCGGCCAACCCGATTCGATAGAGGGGCTCGTGGGCGACATCCGCGGTACCCTGGGAGAGATCGAGATCCTCGTAGCCAACGGAGGGGGACCGCGACCCGGTTCGTACGCGCAGTTGGCGCTCGAAGACTGGGATGCCGGGTACCGTACCGTGTTGCGCAGCGCGATCCACTTGGTCGCTCTCGCCTTGCCCTCGATGCGCGCTCGAAAGTGGGGACGCATCGTCGCGCTGACGTCCTCCTCGGTGAAGGAACCGATAGCGGCGCTGGCGCTCTCCAACGTCTTTCGTACCGGGCTCGTCAGTGCTCTGAAGACGCTCTCGAACGAGGTGGCTGCGGATGGGGTGACGGTCAATGCGATTGCGACCGGACGTGTGCTCACCGCCCGGTTGCGATCGCTCTATGGCAACGACGAAGCCGCGCTAGCGCGCGCGGCACGCGAAGTGCCGATCGGCCGCATCGCCGAACCGGAGGAGTTCGCCCCGCTGGTTGCGTTCCTGTGCGGCGAGCCCGCCCGGTACGTTACCGGGCAGACCATCTCGGTGGACGGCGGTTTGGTGCGCGGCCTCTACGGCTAGGAGGCTAGCGGGGGCGCCGAGCACCGATCGCGTACCATCCAGATTCACATGACGCAATCCGATGAGCTGCCAAGCGAATTCGCGCGGGTCGCGAGTGCTGCC
>JAJXWN010000164.1 GCA_021781595.1 bacterium
GATCTACATCTATTTTCTGGCGGCGATCGCCGTCGTCGTCGTGGCAGAGCGCGTGCCGTCCGTGGGCGCCAAGCGAGCGCTCTATGCGGCGCTCGGCGCCGCACTCTTGCTCGCGCCGCTCGTCGATCGTAACGACGCAGACTACAACGTTCTGGCCGATGCCGGCGTCTTCGTGTTGCTCGCGCTCGGGTTGAACATCGTCGTCGGGTTCGCGGGGTTGCTCGATTTGGGTTACGCGGCGTTCTTTGCGATCGGTGCCTACACGTACGGCATGCTCGCGAGCCCGCAGTTCGGCATTCACCTACCGTTTTGGGTACTGCTCTTCGTGGCGGCCGCGCTCGCCGCGATCTTCGGCATCATACTCGGTGCGCCGACGCTCCGTTTGCACGGAGACTATCTTGCAATCGTCACGCTGGGCTTCGGCGAGATCGTTCCACAGATCTTTCAGAATCTCACGGCCTATACGGGCGGACCCAACGGCATCAGCGCGCTCGATTTCCCAAGTTTCTTCGGGCACTCGTTCGGGCAGCGCGCGCTTCCGTACTATTACGTGACGCTCGCGCTGATCGCGCTTGGGCTCGTCCTCGCTCGCAACTTGCGCGAGAGCCGGCTGGGACGCGCGTGGATGGCGATTCGAGAGGACGAGCTGGCCGCTCGCCACATGGGCATCAACACGACGCTCGTGAAGCTCTCGGCGTTCGCCCTGGGAGCGTCGTTCAGCGGTTTGGGCGGCGTGGTCTTCGCGGCGAAGTTGAGTTTGGTTTCACCGGACTTGTTTCAGTTTCAGGTAAGCGTGCTGATCGTCTCGATGCTGGTGCTCGGTGGGATGGGGAACATTCCGGGCGTCGTCGTCGGCAGTCTGGTGCTGACGCTCGTCAATAGCGTGGTGCTGCCGCAGGCGAACTCGCTCGCAGGCGCCGTCGGATTGCACGTAGATTTCAGCAGCTATCATTTCTTCATTTACGGGGCGATATTGGTCGGGATCATGCTCTTCAAGCCCGAGGGGCTGTTGCCCAGCGTCCAGCGCCGCGAAGAGTTGCGCCACGCGACTACCCCCCAAGATGTACGGGCGTAAACCGTGCCGCTGCTCGAACTCGGCTCCGTGACCAAGACCTTCGGGACGCTCGTTGCGGTGAACGGCGTCTCTCTCCGGATCGACTCCGGCGCAATCGCCGCAATGATCGGGCCAAACGGTGCCGGGAAATCGACGATCTTCAACGCGGTCACCGGCATCTACGCGCCGACTGCGGGCCGGATCGTCTTCGACGGAACGCGGATCGACCGCGAGCCGACCTACCGCATCGCCGCAGCCGGGATCGCGCGCACTTTCCAAAACCTCCGGCTCTTCTCTTTCATGTCGGCGCTGGACAACGTGATGGTCGGCGAGCACGCGCGCTTGCGTGCCCGGCTCTGGGATTCGCTCCTGCATACGCCTTCGCAGCGGGCGGAGGAACGCGAGACGCGTGAACGGGCGCGCGAGCTTCTCGCCTTCGTGGGCCTCGAACACCTGAGCGAGCGCTACGCGCGCAATCTCCCCTACGGTTCGCAACGGCACCTCGAAATCGCACGCGCGCTCGCGAGCTCGCCGAAGTTGCTGCTACTCGACGAACCGGCCGCCGGCATGAACCCGCGAGAGAAGCAGGATCTCATCGCGCTGATTCGAGCGATTCGCGACCGCGGCGTGACCGTGTTCTTGATCGAGCACGATATGGGGCTCGTCATGGAACTGGCCGAGCGCATAACGGTGCTCGACCACGGCGAGCGCATCGCCGAAGGGAAGCCTGGCGAGATTCGCAGCGACCCGCGCGTCATCGAAGCGTATCTGGGTGCACCGGTGCCGTGAGCTTGCTCGCGATCTCCGGTCTCGACGTGCATTACGGCGGCATCCAGGCATTGCGCGGCGTGACCCTGCGCGCCGAAGAAGGCGAGATCGTCGCGCTTCTCGGCGGCAACGGCGCGGGGAAAACGACGACGCTGCGGGCCATCAGCGGCCTCGTGCGCGCGAGCGGCGGCGAGATCGCGTTCGACGGGGCGAGCGTACGCAAACGTTCGCCCGACGCGATCGTGCGTTTGGGCATCGGTCACGCGCCAGAAGGGCGCCGCGTCTTCGGGCGGATGACCGTGCGCGAGAATCTCGATCTCGGGGCGTATACCGTGCGCTCCCGCGCGGCGTTCGCGCAACGTCTGGAGTACGTCCTCGCGACGTTTCCGCGGCTGCACGAGCGGCTCGAACAAGCGGCGGGGACGCTCTCGGGCGGCGAACAGCAGATGCTCGCCATCGGCCGCGCGCTCATGAGTGGGCCGCGCCTGCTGATGCTCGACGAGCCGTCGCTCGGGCTCGCGCCCGTGCTCGTGCAGACGATCTTCCGGGTGATTGCAGAGATCAACGCGCGCGGAACGACGGTGCTGCTCGTCGAGCAGAACGCGCGGCAGGCGCTGCGGATCGCCTCGCGCGGTTACGTGCTGGAAACCGGCCGCGTCGCATTCGAAGGCACGGGTGCGAAGCTGCTCACGGACCCAGCCGTCGCCGACGCGTATCTCGGAAACGGGTGAGCGCGCGAGTCCGCAGCGTAGATTACCCCTCTGACCGCCCAAGTGGGCGTATTATTGTTTCACTCGGCGGTTGCACTCATCGCGATTGTGTCATTCTCGCTTCCGCCAAAAGTCGAAGTAGTTTTGCTAGTCGTATTTCTTGTGCTTATGCCGGTGCTGGCGGGAACCTACGTCGAGAGCCTCCGCGGAAGATCTTCCAGACCAAGCCCACGCGCGGCTGGCATTGACGAAGAACGAGCGGTCGCTCTTGCGAGAAAGCCTAGCGACTGCGCCGCAACTGGCAAAGGCGCGTTTGTAGGCGGTCAGCTAGCCTGTGCCGCCGACGGCGTGAGACACCCGCCGTAGACCATCGTTCCGCCGACCATCGTCCCCACGACGCGGTAGTCTTTGTCCCAGAACGATAGATCCGCGCGCAAGCCTTTACGGAGGCGGCCCATCTCGCTGTCGTATCCGAGCAGTTTGGCTGGCGCGTAACTGGCTGCGGCGACGGCGCGCGCGAAGGGGAGTTCGGTGTAGGACATATAGTTGCGCACGGCCCGGTCGATGGTGAGTGCGCTGCCGGCGATGGTGCCGTCTTCGGCACGCATCACGCCGCCTTCGATGCGGTACCCGGGACCCGCGGCGGGCATGCTGTCGGTCGCCAATACGATGCGGTCACCGAGAGTACGATAGAGGATGTCGACCATGACCGGCGCTACGTGCTTGCCGTCGCAGATGAGTTGCACGGTGGTGCGTTTGTCCTGGATGAACGCAGCGAGGATCGACGGATCGCGGTGATCCAGCGGCGGCATTGCGTTGAAAGCATGGGTCAGGGATCGGAAGCCGAGACCGATTGCGAGCATGCCCTCGCGATAGCGCGCGCCCGTGTGACCCGCCGAACAGACGACGCCCTGTTCGAGCAGGTGGCGCGCGGCATCGCCGGCGCCGTCGATCTCCGGCGCCATCGTGACGATAAGGCAAGCGCCGCGGCATGCGTCGACGAGCGCACGCGCGCGCTCGGGCGTCGCCGGGACGATCCACTCTTGGCGATGAACGCGGCGAAACTTCGCGTTGAGGAACGGCCCTTCAAAGTGAATGCCGAGGCATCGAGCGCCGAGCGGAGCGGACTCTTCCAAGCCGTGCGCGGCTTCCACAATCTCGCCGGCGGCGTGCAGCATCGATTCCCACGGCGCGGTCATGACGCCGGCGACGAAGGCCGTTGCGCCTTGGCGGGCGTATTCGGCCGCGGCGACGGGTACGGCGTTGCCCTGGTCGCGGTTGAAGAGAAACGCACCCGCTCCATTGGTGTGGATGTCGATCAGTCCCGGCGCGATCGTCGTACCCGGCGCGAGCAGGAAATCGGCCGGCCCATCCGGCGCGAGCACCTCGCTGATGCGGCCGTTCGAGACGACGAGGCGCCCGTGGAGGGAGGACCCGTCGCCTATCGCAAGCGCGGCGGGGCCCAGAATGAAACGGTCAGACGTAGGGGTGGCCTCCTTCAGAGAACCCGAGTTGCTTCGCCGAACGGATGCGGTCTCCCCATCGGAAAGAGATCACCGATGGATCAGCTGCGGATCAGGTTCAGCACCTCGTCGCGATGGCGTTCCATGAGCGCCTTGGTGTCGCCTTCGACGTTCAAACGGAGGAGCGGCTCGGTATTCGAAGGGCGAAGATTCATCCACCAATCGGGGTACGAGACGGTCACGCCGTCGAGGTGATCGATCTGCGCGTCTCCGTAGTAGCCTTCGATCTCCTGCATCTTCGCGCGAGCGTCCGCCACCTCGGTGTTGATCTCGCCGGACCGAAAGCGCGTGTCGATCGGGGCGATCGTCCGGCTTACCGGTTGTCCGGACTTCGAGAAAACCTCGAGACAGGCCATGAGCGCGATCATGCCCGAATCCGCGTACCAGTTGTTCTTGAAGTAAAAATGGCCGCTATGCTCGCCGCCGAAGACGACGTCGAGCTCGCGCATCGTCTTCTTGATGAGCGAGTGCCCGACTTGCGAGCGAATCGGCCTCCCTCCGTGCTTTTCGACGATCTCCGGAACGCTGCGGCTACAGATCAGATTATAGAGGATGCGGCTCCCCGGATAGTGCTCGAGCGCGTTGATCGCGACCAGTGCCGTCACCGTGCTGCCGTCGACGAGGGCGCCTTCCTCGTCGACGATGAACATACGGTCGGCATCCCCGTCGAACGCAACGCCGAGGTCGCACCGGTGCTCGATCACGGCCGCTTGCAGGTCGACCATGTTCTCCGGCTCGATCGGGCTAGCGGGATGGTTTGGGAAGTTACCGTCCAGCTGGAAGTAGAGCGGGACGATCTCGCACGGGAGATGTTTAAAGACGTACGGGACGGTTTCGCCGGCCATCCCGTTGCCCGCATCGATGGCGATTCTGAACGGTTTGATCTGCGCGGGATCGATGAAGGAGAGACAGTGCTTCGCAAAATCGTCGAGGATATTCTTGGCGATCGTCTTGCCGGGCCGTTCGGCCTTGGGCGGAAGCGTACCGGAGGCGACCTCGTCGCGTATCTTCGAGAGGCCCGTCTCAAGCGAGATCGCTTGCGCTTGGTCGCGCACGAATTTCAGGCCGTTATATTTGGCGGGGTTGTGCGATGCGGTGATCATGACGCCGCCGTCGAGCGCGTAGTTGCCTACCGCGAAATACAGCGCGTCGGTGGAGACCAGCCCGATGTCCAGCACGTCCGCACCGGCCTGCGTCGCGCCGGCGGCAAATGCCTCGAAGAGCGCCGTTCCGGAAGGGCGCATGTCGCGGCCCACCGCGACGGTTTTCGC
>JAJXWN010000165.1 GCA_021781595.1 bacterium
CGATCTAGCGTGGGAGCGACGTCGCCCAGGCGGCCGCCGGGCGTGAATTCGCCGGCGATGCCGTGCGCGATCAATACGAACGGAACGGGGTTGGTCGTGTGCGCGGTGAGCGGGTTGCCGTTCTTGTCGATCTTTTGCTCCGCGTTGCCGTGATCGGCCGTGAGGGCAAGCAGCCCGCCTGCCTGCAGCACCGCGCCGGCGAGCCGGTGCAGGCATTGGTCGAGCACCTCCAGCGCCTCGATCGTCGGCTCCCATCTGCCGGTATGGCCGATCATGTCGGCGTTGGCGTAGTTCATGATGATGACGTCGTGCTTGCCGGCTGCAATCGCCTCGACCGCGTAGTCGGTGATCTCTCGCGCGCGCATCGCGGGAGCGAGATCGTACGTCGCGACGCTCCGGTCCGACGCGATCAGATGGCGGTCTTCGCCCGTGAACACCTCTTCGCGTCCGCCGTTGAAGAAGTAGGTGACGTGCGCGTACTTCTCGGTCTCCGCCAAACGCAGCTGCCTCAGCCCCTCGCGCGCGATCGCGTCGCCGAACGTATCGAACTGCGGGCGCGGCCCGAAGAGCACCGGATTCGGGAATGTCTCCTCGTAGCGCGTCATCGTCGCGAACAAGAAATTGCGAAAGCGATGGACCGGAAACGGCATCGCGGCGGCCCCTTCGGTGCCCTCCGGGGTGAACGCGAGCGTCAGCTGTCGCGCGCGGTCGGGGCGAAAGTTGAAGAAGATGCAAGCGTCACCGTCGCGCACCGGCTGCGGAACGCCGACGATCGTCGGCCGCACGAATTCGTCGTCCTCGCCGCGCGCGTAACCTTGGCGCAGCGCGCCGAGCGCCTCCGCCGCGGTAAACTCGGCGCGCCCGTCGGCGATCGCGTCGTATGCTTTCTGCGTGCGCTCCCATCTGCCGTCGCGGTCCATCGCGTAGTAGCGCCCCATCACCGTCTTGATCGCGCCGGTTCGTCCGATGCGTTCGAGCTTCTCCTCCGCGATGCCGAGATAGGCGGCGGCCGATCGCGGCGGCGTATCGCGCCCGTCGAGAAACGCGTGAATCGCAAGCGGTGCGCCGGCCGCGTGCGCGCTGTCGATGAGGGCCAGCAGGTGCTCGAGCGAGCTGTGGACTTGGCCGTCGGAGAGCAGTCCCATCAGGTGCAGCGTGCCACCGTACGCCTTCACGTGCTGCAGGCAGCGCTGCAGCGTTTCGTTCCTGACGAAGTCGCCCGCTGCGATCTCGGCGTCGATGATCGTCACGCCCTGTGGTACCACGCGCCCGCTCCCGAGATTCATGTGGCCGACTTCGCTGTTGCCCATGATGCCTTTGGGTAGGCCGACGTCCTCGCCGCTGGCCTGCAGCGTCGTCCAAGGGTAGCGTTCGAGCAGTTCGTGCCAATGCGGCAGGTGCGCGGCCGCGATCGCGTTTCCGTACGCATCGCCGCTGTAGCCCCAGCCGTCGAGCACGGCGAGCACCATCGGGCGATAGTTCATTCCGGAACGGACGCGCTCGCGATGAGTGCGGCAAAGGCATTCGGGTCGAGCGAGGCTCCGCCGACGAGCGCGCCATCGATCTCGCCGCAGGCCGCGTACGCTGCGACATTTTCCGGCTTGACGCTACCGCCGTAGAGGATCGGCGCCTCCGCGAGCCCGTCGACCGCGCCGCGGATCGCGCGCATCACTTCGTTGGCCTCCTCCGGATCGCAGTTGCGCCCGGTGCCGATCGCCCAGATCGGTTCGTAGGCCATCACGATCTTGGCGACGGCGCCGGCGGGCAGCCCCTCGAGCGCCGCTTGCGTCTGCGCGACCACTCGCGCCGTCGTCAGCCCGGCGTCGCGTTGGGCCGCCGTCTCGCCGACCGCGACGATCGGCGTCAAGCCGTGCGCCAGCGCCGCTGCCGTCTTCCGGCGGACGCCGTCGTCGGTCTCGCCGAAGAGCGTGCGCCGTTCGGAGTGGCCGAGAATCACGTAGTCAACGCCGAGGTCTACGAGCATCGGCGGGGAGATCTCTCCGGTGTAGGCGCCGCAATCTTCCCAGTGCATGTTCTGCGCGCCGAGCCGCACTCGCGTGCGGCGCACGCGTTGACCCACCGCGAAGAGCGCGCTGAACGGCGGGCACAAGACGATCTCCACGCCGGCGGGCAGCGCGCCCAGCCTATCGAGGAATGCGTCGACGAACAGCGCCGCCTCGTGCGTGTCCTTGTACATCTTCCAGTTGCCGGCTACGATCGTGCGTCTCATGCCATCAGCGCCGCGACGCCGGGCAGCGTCTTGCCTTCCAAGAACTCGAGCGTCGCACCACCGCCCGTGCTCACGTGCGTCATCTTCGATGCGAAGCCCAGCTCGTGCGCCGCCGCGGCCGCATCTCCGCCGCCGACCACGCTCGTCGCTCCGCGCGCCGTCGCGCGCGCGATCGCGTCGCCGACCACCTGCGTGCCCTGCCGGTAGGGCGCCTTTTCGTAGACGCCCATCGGTCCGTTGAAGACGATTGTTTCCGCGCGCTCGATAGCGGCCGCATACGCGCGCGCGGTCTGCGGCCCGATGTCGAGAATCATCGCGTCGCCCACCGAGCCGATCTCGGCAACCCGCGCGCCCGCGTCGTCGTCGAACGAACTCGACACGACGGCGTCTACCGGCAGGAGAAGGGCGACGCCGCTGCGCCGCGCCTCTGCGAGGATGCGGGTCGCCGGGCCGAGATCGTCGTCGCGCAGCGATCGCCCGACGCCGGTGCCCTGCGCGGCCAGAAACGTGTTCGCCATTCCGCCGCCGATGCAGAAGGTCCGCACGCGCCGCATAAGATTGGTGAAGACGCCGACCTTGTCTTTGATCTTCGCACCGCCGATGGCGCAGACGAACGGCTGCTTCGGATCGTGCACGAGCGCCGAGAGAGCCGCGATCTCGGCCTCCATCAAGAGCCCCGCAACGGCGGGAAGAAGATGCGCGATGCCTTCGGTCGACGCGTGCGCGCGATGCGCCGTTCCGAACGCGTCGTTCACGTAGATCTCGCCGAGTTCGGCGAGGCGCGCGGCGAACGCCGGATCGTTACGTTCCTCCCCGGCGTGAAAGCGCACGTTCTCCAAGAGGAGCACGTCGCCGTCGCGCATCGCGTCGACGGCTTTGCGCGCCGGTTCGCCGACGCAGTCCGCGGCAAACGCAACCACCGTGCCGAGCCGCGTGGAGAGCGCGCGTGCGACCGGCTCTAACGAATACTTCGGATCGCGCCGGCCCTCCGGGCGCCCCAGATGCGAGAGCACGATCGTTTTCGCGCCGCGCTCGCGCAGGTAGCGCAGCGTCGGCAGCGCCGCATCGATTCGCGTGTAGTCGGCGATCTCGGGCCGCGAGCTGCGGCTCACCGGCACGTTCAAATCCTCGCGCACCAGCACGCGCCGTCCGCCGACCGGCACGCCCTGCAAACGGGCAAGCCGCAGCGGTTCGCTCACAGATAGCGCTCGATCCAGGCGATCCAGCGCCGGTAGACGTCCGCGATGCGCACCGGGTCGCTCGGGAAGTGGCTGTGCACGGGCCATTCGTAGAACGCGACCGGCACCCCGCGATCGTGGAGCGCGTGGTAGAAGACGTACGACTGCGCGGCCGGCACTCGCACGTCGTAGGTGTCGGCCAGGATGAGCGTCGGCGTGCGCACGTTGCGATAGTACGTAAAGGGCGAGACCTTGCGGTAGAGCGCCATGTTGTCGCCGACGAAAGGCGAGCCCGGCATCGACTCGCGGTCCGCGCTGATGTCGTCGGCCAGCGAGTAATCGTAGACGAGATCGTTGACGGCCGCGCCGGAGACCGCGCAGCGCCAGTCGTGATACTGCGTGATGAGCCACGAAGTCAGCATGCCGCCGTACGACCAGCCGCTCGCGCAGACGCGCGTTGGATCGATTGGGGCCAGGCGCTCTACGGCGGCGAGACCGGCGCGAATGTCTTCGCCCGGCCCGCGCGTGGCGTCGATATAGATGGCATGCTGGTAAGCGTTGCCGAGGTTGTCGCTTCCGCGGTAGTTCGGTTCGAAGACGAACCACCCGTGAGCCGCCATCAGCTGCGCGAGCGGATCGAACGAAGCGGTGCTCGCGCCGGTCGGGCCGCCGTGGATGAGCAGCACCAGCGGGTAACGCTTCGCGCTCGCTCCGTCGCGCGCGTGCGGGAGGCCCACGGGGTACGTCAGCACGCCGTCTTCGTGGTAACCGGCGAACTTCCAGTCGACCGGGCGCACGCGCCCCAGATTCAGCGCGGCGGTCGCCGCGTTGTAATCGGTCATGCGCTGCGGCCTGCCGTGCGGCGAAGCGAGGTAGTAGATCTCGGCCGGATGATGCGGCGTTACGCCGACGAACGCGATCGCGCCGTTCCGTGCGATGCTGCCGTCGAAGTTTCCGAAGGCGCTGACGTCGCCGAGATCGAGCTTGCGGAACCGGCCGTCGAGGCGTACGCGCCAGAGCGCGCGCTGCGTTCCGTCGTCGCCGGCGACGAGTAAGCTGCGGCCGTTGGGGAACCACGCGTAATCGCCCGTGTTGCGATCTATGCCGCGCGTAACGTCGACGCCCGGGCCGCCTCCGTTCGAAACGAAGACGTCCGCATCGTTCATCGGCAGGCCCCCGCGTGGGTACGTGTAGGCGACGCGCGTGCCGGCCGGGGAGATGCGCGGGTTGAACTCGTAATGCGTGCCGCCGGTGAGGGAGCGGCTCCGCTTGCCGGCGACGTCGAGCAGCTCCACCACCGAGCGATTCGCGTCGCCGAGCAGCGCGTCGGGCAAGCGCACGTAGGCGATCGTCTTGCCGTGGGGCGACCACGAGATCGTCGATTCGGCGGCGCCCGCCGCAACGCTCCACGAGCCGCCGGTCAGCCGCTGCGCGGACCTTCCCGGAACGACGAGCCACAGATGCGACGGCGGAAAGGGGCCCGGCGTCAGATACGCGTTATCGCTGACGCGGTAGCTGTCTTGAAAGCGCGCGGCGCCCGTCTTTTTCGGCAGCGAGTCAGTGGTGAGATACGCGATCGCGCCGCCGTCGGGGCGCCACGCATACTCTTGCACGCCCTGCGGCGCGCGTGTCACCTGCCGCGCATCTCCGCCGTCCATCGGCATCACGAAGATCTGCTCGGTCTTGTCGTCCGCCTGCGCGAGAAACGCTATGCGCCGGCCGTGGGGCGACCAGGTCGGACCGGCGACGTCGAGGCGGTCGTAGGTCAACTGCCGCGCGTGCCTCGTCGCGACGTTCAAGAGCACCAGTTCGCCGATTCGCCGGTCGTTCTGCACGTCGACGCGCGAGC
>JAJXWN010000008.1 GCA_021781595.1 bacterium
TATGAAACGACTTGACGACGGTGGCCGGCGGGGGCGGAATCACAGGCGGCATGGTTGGAATCGGCTGCGGCTTCGGGGTTGGGACCGGGGTCGGCAACGGCGTCGGGATCGGCTCGGGCTTCGGCTCCGGTTTCGGCGGAATCTTGCTTCGATTGATCGAGAGATTGCCGCACGCCATGGGGATGTAGAGAGCGAGCAGCTCGTCGCCGCTGCGCAGATCCACCTCCCAGCCATCGGAATGGGCTGGGATGACCACGTCGTGAATGAGGTACACATAGGTTCCGTCCGACCACGTCATCATCTGCAGCCGGCGGGGAATCGTCACCCATCGCACGTGTTTTGATTGGATCGCATAACTAAGCCGCGCGTACTGCTCTTGCGTTAAACCGAGCTGGCTGGCAGCCTCGGCAAACAGCGCCTCGTGCGCCCGCACGGCCTCCTGCAGATCGGCCGTGGAATGCAAGCCGCCCAGGAGCGGCGCGTGACCCAGAGTCCGGATCACGACCGCCGCTCGGGCCGCCGCCGGATGGAACGAAATCGCTGCCATGGCGAACGCTCCGGCCAGCACTAGGGAGAGGAATCTCTGCATGCGTCTACTCCAATGCACGGGCTTTAGTATAGCGGGTCTAGGCCGCGTTCCCCGAGTTGACAATGGGGTATCCACGAGGGCTTTTCGACCCAGGACGCGTCGAAAGACCTACTCTAAATGGAGTGGTATCGAACACCGGAGGGTTTTGCACTTTTTCATGCCAAAAAGGACATGATCAGGGTGTCGTGCCTGCCGCATGATACGCCGCCACAAGGTAGACGTTCGGGAATGCGGACGGAGCATGGTAATGGCCACACTCGACGATCGCGACAAGAGCAAACTGGACAGCATCGAAGTCGTCCACGAACGCGCGCTGCCGGACGTCTATGTCGTCGACAAGCTCGGGCGCGTGCAGATCGCGCGGATCGGAGGGGTGCGCGACGGTTCGATCCGGGGCGCCCGATACGACGGACTACCGGATGCCATCGCGCCGATCGTCGTTGAATTGCTCAAGAGAAGAAGACACGATTCCCCGGATCAAGTCTTCGTCGATCCGAAGATCTCGCACGTCGTTCACCTCTCCGCGATGGTCGGCGACCTGGGGTCGTATACAGCGGTTTTCGTCTCGCCCTTCAAGACGCGCGATCACCTCACGTCGGCTATGGCCAAGTACGGACTTAGCAAGCGCGAAGGCCAGGTGGTGACGCTACTCGCCGCCGGATGGCGCACGCAGGAGATCGCGCGCGAGCTTAAGATCGCCGTATCGACGGTCGTGCTGCACGTGAAATCGGCCATGTCGAAGAGCCAGTCACACAGCCGAATCGAGATGATCGTGCGCGTTCTCGCGCCGCACGTCCTGCGCGCTAATCCGTCGCGCCGCGAGGCGAACTGACCGAGAGCCAGTTCGAGAAGTCGACGTACGTCATCGGCAGCCCCTTCCCATACCCCTGCATCAACCGAACCCCCGCCTCGAAGAGCCAATCTTGCTGCTCACGCGTTTCGACGCCCGCTGCGATGACCGCCCAACCAAAGGAACGCGCCACGTTGATCGCGGCATCTGCGATGGCTTTGCCGGTACCGGCATCTGAGAGATCGCTGACGATCTGGGGACTGAGTTTGAGATAATCGATCGGAAGGCGCCGCAGTTCGGTCAGGTTGACCGCACCGCTAAACGAGTCCAGCGCTACGCCGATGCCGCGCGCGCGGCAGAGCCCGGCAAACTCGATCGCCGCAGAGGCATCCTGCAACACCGATTTTTCAGCGATCTCGAAACATATCAAGGACGGGTCGCCGTGCTGGTCCGCCAGGGCCGTATCGACTCTTGCGAAAGCCGTACGATCGATATTCGAAACGTTGACGTTGACGCGGACGTTCAAGCCGTATTTCTGCCAAGTCCGAATGTGTTGGAGCACCTCCGCGATCACCCACGAATCTACCTCGGGTGGAATCGCGCGCGTCGTCTCGACCAATCGCGATGGGGCGAGCAGCCCGCGCGACGGATGCAGCCACCGTAACAACGCCTCGACGGCAACGACGTCGTGCGCGACGACATCGACGATCGGCTGGTAGCAGAGGAAAAACTCGCGCTGGACGCTCTCTCCGCGCAGATCGTCGATCAATTCTCTCCGCGTCCGGAGCTCTTCGCCGAGCTCGACGCTGTACCAGCATATCGTACCCTTATCCTTGGTCTTTGCCCGGTACATCGCGGCGTCGGCATGCTGGAGAAGTTCGGTGGCGTCACCGCCGTCGCGGGGATAAGTCGCCACGCCCAAGCTCGCACTGAGCTGGAACTGGCGCCCTTCGACCGAGAGAGGGTGCGAAAAGACGCGCAGCAGGCGGCCGGCGGCATCCGCCAATTCCTCATTGCTCTGTACCGCCGGGTAGACCGCCGCAAACTCGTCGCCGCCAAAACGGCCGACCGTTTCGCCCATGCGAACCGTCTGCCGTACGCGCGCCGCCAAGTCAACCAGCACGCGGTCCCCGACCTGATGCCCGAACGTATCGTTGATCTGTTTGAACCCGTCGATATCCAAGAATATGACGCCGACGTTGGTTCCGCTTCGCTTCGCGATCGCGAGCGACTCTTCGAGCCGGTCTTCGATCGCACGCCGGTTCGGCAAATCGGTGAGCGCATCGTGATACGCAAGGTGCATGACGCGCTCGTCTTGGTGGGGCGCGCGCGGCGCTTGGCCTGTACGCGGCGGGACAGCCGCAGGTGACGCGGGCGGCTCACCTACCGGCCGCGGCGCCTTGTGGGCGGCCGCGGCGGTCGCGGCGTCAGGGTCTGGGAAGGTGGACATCGCAATCCGCGCGACGCGGCGCGAACGATCCACGACGGAAACGTGGGAACTCACGTCCTCCGCATCGAGCGGCTGCATCGAAGCGACCTTCTCGGCTTGCGACTGGCGATCGGTGCCGAAGAACGCAGGCACAAACTCCTGCGGCTCCCGGCGCCGCGTTGCGAAGAACGACGACAGGTTACCCTTGAACATGCTGGCAACTCCGAGACGGAGGCGTATGGGCGACGGGCGGCATTAAACCAGCCCGTTTTTGATCGCGTAGACGGCGGCCTGCGTGCGCGCGGTAATATTGAGCTTCGAGAAGATGCGGCCCATATGGTTCTTGACCGTCTTCTCCGAGAGCGAGAGGCGCGCGCTGATCTCCTTGTTCGAAAGTCCTTCCGCGACCAGCCGCACGATGTCAGTCTCGCGCATCGAGAGTTCATTGAGGTCCGGGCGCCCGTTCGAAAGGCTGCGCTGGCGAAGCAACTTGCCGGCAACGCGCGGATCGACGTACGGCACGCCGCTTGCGACCATCTTGACCGCAGTTATCAGTTCCGCCGGCGTCACGTCCTTCATGATGAAGCCCTCCGCATGCGCCGAGAGACAGCGCTGCATGATCTCCGGCTGCGCGCGCATCGAGAGCACGCAGATACGGGCTTCGGGGGCGGCGGCACGACACTGCGCGATAGCCTCCGCGAGGTCGCACTGCGCTCCGTCGAGATCGAGCAGAATGATGTCGGGCTTGGCCCGCGCGATCGGAGCCTCCGCGATGCGTTCGGCATCGCCTACGATCTGCAGATCGGGATCCAGGGAGAATACCTGACAGAGCGCCTTACCGAAGAGAACCTGTCCCTCGATAACGTATAGCCGTAGCGTGCCCGTGGAAATCATCGTACGAATAGCCCCTTCGAAATGTATGCGCTCGACATGATAAGATCATGCGACTTTTGTCAACTGCTGCGGGCCGCTAGCGTTTGGCGTTACCGTGCTGTTACCCAAACGTTACCGAGTCCGTGCTAATCGTATCAGACCTAAGCGGAATCACACCCCCCAAATGGGCTATTTTGCAATCTCTTTCCCAAAAGACTAGCTCGAGTTGCCCTCTTAGGCCCAATGGAACGCCCGCTTTAGACAACGAAATCGCTCTCGGAGAGCCAGCCGTCCCTTTCCGGGCGACCGGTCGCCAGGGAGAAGACCCAGGACACTTGCACTAATCCATTTCGAAACGCCCCTCCCAAGATCGCGTGAGACTCATGGCCGAGTGCCTCGAAAGCCCCAGTAAACGGGACGCTAGGGCGGTGTACGCGGAGCCGGCAATGTGCGATGCTGATAGCATAGGGAGTATTGCATGGGTCGCAACGTCGTGCACGTAACGGACTACACCACGCCGTATGCGGGGAGCTTCATCCCGGCGATCGCGGCCCTCGCCCGAGAAGCCAGCCGCCGGGGCGACGCCTTCACATTCGTGGTGCCAGCCATATCGGATGAGGCCGAATGGCCCTGGCGTATAACGGCGGCCCGAGCCGCCCTGCGGACGGTGCGATCGCCCGCCGGCCTCTTCGGGGCTATTCGAAGCCTCAAGCCCGACATCGTCCACATCCACTTCAACGGGTACCTCGTCCCCGCAACCCTCGCAGCCATCGGCGCTCGGTCCCGGATCTTTTGGCATCTGCATTCGGCCATGTCCGATACTGCCGGGCTTGTCGGCCACTGGCTCCGGCGATGCAAGTACGCCTGGCTCGGTTCTTTGCCCGAAGCGGCGATCGCGGTCTCGGCCGAACTCGGCAGAGAGATGGAGCGCTGGGGCGCCCCCGCTTCGAAGATCCGCGTCGTCGCCAACGGCGTCGACGCCCAGCGTTTTCATGCCCCAAGCGGCTCCGAACGGGCAGAGGCCCGCCGCAGCCTCGGGATAGAGCCGCACGAGCGGGTCCTCCTCTTTTTTGGGCGCGACCCGTTCGTCAAGGGTGGCGACGTGCTGGAGGCCGCGCTCCGGTTGGCCCCCGGCTTCACGGTCCTGGCTATCGGGGCCCCAACCGCAAACCTCGCACGAATGGCCGAGTCAGCACGCGTCGTGCCTGTCGGCATCGCGCTCGACACGGTGCCGTTGTACTGGGCGGCCGACGCGCTCGCGATGCCGAGCCGGCTCGAAGGCGCACCGCTCGCGATGCTCGAGGCGCTCTGCTGCGGCGTACCCGTCGTGGCCTCCGACCTGCCGGCGCTCACTGCGCTCGGCGGGCGCCTCCCGATGGTCCGGTTCTTCTCCCGAGAAGATCCTCGGGCTCTGGCCGAGGCGCTTAGATCGCCGGAGACGTTCGCAAACGCCGCGCTCGGAGCTGCGGACCGGCGGATCCTCTCGCTCGACCGCTGGGTCGAGCGGATCTACGAGATCTACGATGCCTGAGCCCGCCGCGCGCCCGCGCATCCTGCACGTAGTCTCGCGTATCCCGTATTACGGCGGCGAACACCTCGTGGACGAGCTCTGCCGCACGCTGGCAACCCGCGGCGAACGCGTTGCGGTGATGACGATGTACGAAAGCCCTTTTCCGCAAACGCGCGAGCCCGCGTACGAAACGATCGCCATCCGCCGCGGCGGTTCGGCGGACGCCGGTTTCTTCTTCCGGATGGTCGGCGCCATACGGCGCTTTCGTCCCGACGTCGTCAATACGCACATGCACAACGGAAAATACTGGGGACGCCTAGCCGCCGTTGCCGCAGGAGCCAGGCATATCGTTCATACCGAGCATAACAGCGCCTTCGCTTCTTCTCCGCCTACCGTTCTGGCCAACCGGCTGCTGCATCCGGCCACGCAGCGCTTCGTCGCCCTCTCGCGCGTGCATGCGGAGCGGCTCGCATCGGCCGAACGCATCCCGGCGCACAAGATCGCGATCGTACCCAACGGCATCTCGGTGCTTCCGGCGCTGCCTGGCGCACGCGAGCGCGCACGTGCGGCACTCGGCATTACCGGCGCCGCCATGCGCGCCGTGCTGCACGTCGGACGCCTCTACAACGTCAAGAATCATAGGTTGAGCATTCGCAGCTTCGCCGCTCTGGGCGCGCAGATGCCGCACGTGCGGCTCTTCATCGTCGGCGGCGGCGACGAGGAGACCTCGCTGCGGGCGCTGGTGCGGGAGATGCGCCTCGGCGAGCGCGTTACGTTTCTAGGCTTCCGCGACGACGTGCAGGCCCTCTTACCCGGCGCCGACGCTCTGATTCTAACGTCGACGAACGAAGCGATGCCGATGACGGTGATCGAGGCCATGCTCGCCGGCGTTCCGGTCGCCACCACGCCATGGGAGGGCGCCGCCGAGATGTTGGAAGATGGGCGCCTGGGGTGCATCGCCCGCGGCTGGGAGCCGCCCGACGTCGCCGATGCGCTCGATCGTGCGCTACGCGGCGACCCGAACGCCACCGCCCGAACCCTCGCGGCTCGCGCCGCCGCGCTCGATCGTTACGATATCGAGCGGACCGCGGACCGCTATACCGCGCTGTACCGCGAGCTGCTGATCCGCGGCTAGTTTTCCAGCGGCGTGGCTGGGACCGCGGCATCGGCCGGGGGCACGCGGGTGCGCGATGCGCCCAGCGCTTCGATCCGTGCGACGAAACCACGCATAATCCGCGCCCGGTCGAAGTGCCTCTCGACAAATTGCTTTCCTTGCGCACCCATGCTTCGCGCGAGCTGCGGGTCGCTCTGCAACCGGCGAAGCGCGTCTACCAGCGCCTGCGGGTCCTCTGCGCGCGCACATAAGCCGCCGCCGGAGGACTCGACCAACTCTGCCGCCTCACCGGAGGCGCTCAGCACGACCGGCGTCCCGACGAAGAACGCATCGAAGAGTTTGGTGGGTAGACTGTCGACGATCTCCCGGCGCAACGGAACGACCGCGGCGTCGGCACTAGCGATGACGCCCAGCGCGCGCTCGCGCGGCAGTACGCCGGCCAGCGTTACGTTGGGCGCGCCGCCTTCGGCTAGACGGCGCTGGATGCGCGGCAGGTCGGCGCCGCCGCCGACGATCGTGAAGTGTATGCTCGAATCCTCCGCGAGCAGGCGCGCCGCCTCGACCACCACGTCCAGCCCCGTCGCGATACCATAGTTGCCGGCAAAGGCTACTTCAAAGCGTCCGTCCGGAGGGCGTTCGGCCGGCGCCGCACGGACCGCGTCGAAGCCGTTAGGGGCGAGGTAGAGCCGTTCGGGCGGTATACCGCGTAGCGCGATACGCTGTATCGCGGTGCGCGTGACGGCTACGACGAGGTTCGAGGCATGATAGAGCGTGTCGGCCACCGCCTGCACGGCGCGGGCCGGGAGGCTGCGCTCCTTCCAAACGCCGATCTTCACACCGAGATCCGGATGCACGTCGCGAATATCCGTTACGAGCGCCGCACCGTGGCGAAGTTTCCCAAGGATCGCCGGCAGCGCGAGGGTAATCGGCGGCGAAGTGACCACGATGACGTCGAAGCGGCGCTTGGTAAAGAGCAGATAGCATATCGCTCCCACGGCGAGCGAAAGCCAAATCAGCGCGCGCCCCCCGCGCGTACGCTTGGGAACCATCGTGTACAACCGTTCGACGTCGAACCCGTCGACGCGCTCGCTGCGATGCATGACGCCGGCATCGCCGGGTGCGAGTTCATAGGCGGGAAAGTTTGCGAAGCCCGTTACGACGGTGACCTCATGGCCCGCATCGCGCAACGCCGCCGCCAGCGCAGCCATCCGGTTGGCGGCGGCGCACGGTTCCGGCGGGAAGAACTGCGTGAGGATGGCGACGCGCTTCATAAAGCGACTGGGTCTCCCTGGAAATCGCGCGCCGCAAAGTCGGCGCCTTGAAAACGTGCCTCTATCGGATCTGAGCGTCTCTCCGCCGCCGGAAGGATATGCTCTTCCGCACGATCCTGCGGAATATAGCCGAGAGCTCGCGATCGCGGGCAGTCGTAGGGCGCGGCCGCGTTTCCCGAGACGCCGTAGACGATATCGTTGCGAACCGCGGGGTGCTCGATCCCGATGCGAATCAGCTGCGCCAAATCGCGCGGGCTGACCCAGTTCGCCACGGCATCGGGGCGTTGCGGGCGTTCGGTAGCCCATCCGATGCGGATCGATAGGATTTCCATCCCGAACTTGTCCGCATATAGGCTGGCCAGCGCTTCGCTGCAGATCTTACCGACCGCGTAAAATGTGTCGGGACGCGTACGGCTGTCGGCACCGACGACCTGCTCGCGGCGATAGAACCCCATGACGTGAGCGGTGCTCGCAAGTACGATTCGCTTGACGCCTTCAAGGCGCGCCGCCTCGAGAAGGTTGTACGTTCCGTGAACGTTGGTCTCGATTGCCGCATCGAACGGTGACTCGCGAGAGATACCGCCAAGATGCACGACGGCGTCCGAGCCACGCACGAGCCGGCGCAAGGCGCGCAGACTGCGCAGATCCGCATGAACGAACGTTTCATTTCCGCGCAGATCGCGGACCGGCCGCACGTCGGAGAGCCGCAAGCGGTAACCGGTGGCGAGCAGCGGCCGCACGAGCGTCGCGACTTGACCCGCGGCACCGGTGAGCACGACCGTCTCCGGCCGCTCGCGCTCGTGCCGCGGAGCTGCCGTGGCGGCGCCCTGCGTGCTCGAACCGCGTCGCAGCATCCGCTCGAGGGCACGGCGGATATCGCCGAGATCGCCCCTTTTGACGAGCCAGAGATCGGCCGGAGCGACGCCCGAGATGCGGGAGAAGTACCACGTGTTGAAACCCGCCCCGACGAGGTAGGTAACCGACGACGCAGCGGCCGCGCCGCTCATCCCCAGGCGTGGAACCAACAGCACGCACGCGCTCGCCTGAACGGCGATCATCGCGGCGTTCCACCAGGTTACGATCGACGGCCTCCCGAGTTGGAAGAGAAAGAACGAAACGAAGGTTCCGGAGGAGGCGAACAGGACGATCCCCGGCAGGAGGATGCGTAGCGGCGTCGCGCTACTCGCGAATGCCGGCCCGTAGACCAGCGCGATCAGCGGCGGGCCCGCGACCCCGACGACGACTGCCCCGGCGAGCGTCATCGCCGTCGAGATGCGTATGCCGGTGGCCGTCATCCGGGCGGCGGACCCAAGATCGCGCGTGCCGATGTCGCGTGTGATCGCCATCGTCATCGAACGCGAGAGCAGGAACAAGAGCTCGCCGATGCTGACGGCGACCGAGTATATGCCGAGCGAGGCCGTTCCAGCTAGCGCCACCAGGATCAGCGAGTCCACGCGATAGTTGAGCAGCCCTAGGAAAACGTTGATTCCCGACTGCGCGCCGAAACGTACGAACTCCGCGAGGTTGGTGCGTATCGTCGCGGTGCGCCGCCGAGTTCGCGAACGCAGCATGTCGATCGTGAAGTATCCCGCGGCCGCATACATGCAGGCACCCCAAGCGATCAATAAGGCGAAGACGTTCGCATGGAACGCGAAGAGCGCGACCGAGATCGCGGTCAGCACGGCAAAGTTCATCGCGATCTGCTGCAGGTTGTAGCTGCGCAAGACGCCCGAAGCGGTGTAGTACGCCTGCTGCCACGAAAGCGCGATCGACGCGGGCAGGACCAGCGCGCCTACCAGCGCGACCGCCGGCGCCCCATGCCGGATACCCCACACCGCGAGAAGTGCCCACGCGACCAGCGTGACGGCCGCCAATATCAACCCCATCACGGGCAGCACGTCGTCTATCGTCTTGCGGCACTTGGTCAGGAGATACGTCACCGCGGTCCCCGCACCGCCAGTGAACGAAACGATCGATGCCACCGAGAGTTGAACGGCGCTGTAGGTGCCTTTGCCGTCCGGCCCTAGCGCCTTCGCGATCAAGATCCCGGTGAGGACGGAGACCCCCATGGCCCCGACACGCGCCAGAAGGCTCTCGACCGCGTTTCGGCCGATCCGAGTACTGGCCGCCTCGCTCATAGCAGCATGCGCGTGGCGCAGGCTGCCGCCGAGAGGCTCGACGCGATGCGGCCGATCGTTCGTACGGGAGCGAGCACCGCGTCCGCAAGCGGCCAGCCCGCTCCGAAGTGCGGGAGAGCAAGACGCGTAGCCGGGCCGAAGATCCGCCGGCCGTTTCCGTACCACGCATCGACGAACTGAGCGCGAGATCGCAGCGAGTCTGGAAGATCTTCGCGGCGCATGGCCCAATTGAGATACGCCTGGACTTCGGCTTCCGCTGGAACTTGGAATCGCGCGTACCGCGCAGCGAGCCGAACCCCCGCACGCAGCGCTATCGACTGTATGCGCTCGGCTGCCAGAAGCCGCCCGAGCTCGGCATAGAGTTGAGGTTGCTCGCCGAAGAGCAGAGCCAATTGAACGACGTCGTACAAGCGATCGAGGCCGATCCCATGAATCGCCAGGTGCAGCGCCGTTCCCAGTTCGTTCAAGCAGCGCGCACGGCCGGCCGTGCCCTCGACGATTTCGAGATAGGGAGCGAGGGCTTCACGATCGGTGCGCAGCGAGAGCGACTGCGGCGGTGCGAGCGCGAGATGCAGCTCGACCGGCTTCCAGTCTCCGCTATGGATCAACGGCGCGAGATGATGGTGCAGCCGGCGATAGCGCCCTGCCTCCGCCGCATCGCAGCGCTGGCTGTAGCCCAGCTGCGCGAGCGCCGCTATGGTAACCTCGGCATGCTCTTGACGAATCATGAGGTCGAGGTCGCAGAGCGCGTTCCACTGCGCGTTTCGAGCGCCTCGGTGCAGGCGCGCCGCACCTTTGAGCAAGACGGGTTCGGCGCCGGCGTCGTTCAGCGCCGCGACGATCGCGGCGAGTTGCCGCTCCACCGCAAAGTTCTGCAACACCGCGACGCGGCCGTGCGCGCGTAGGTCCGTCAGCAACACGCGCAGCTGCGGATCGCGCGCGCCCAGCGAACTGATCCCAGCCAGCAGAGGACCTGTACACTTGTGGCGCACCGCTTGATGCAGCACGGCGCCTGGTTCGGCAGCGATCAGGATCTCTCGCAACGCCTCGCCGTCCCCGCGCACGATCGCACCCATCGCACGCACCAGCGAAGGAAACCCGGCAACGGCGGAGTTCATCGAGCGCGCGCTCCGAGCGGAAGTTCTCGCACGCGTCCGTCGCGAACCGCATCCGGCCCCTCAAGTAGCGCCCCGTCCAGCGTTACCCACGCGTGCCCGCGCAGGCGCTCGCGCGTATCGTCGCGGTGTTCAATGCCGATGTGCAGACCGATGCGGCGGTCTTCAACGTCGAGAAAGCGGTAGAGCGTTAGCGCCCGAACGTAGCAGGTATCGCGATCGCGCAGTCCGGCGCGCCGCAGCCAGGCTCCGCGGATGCGGTCGATCTTGTCGAGCGTGGCCCGGTACCGCTTCGATTCCCTGGCGCGATCGGTACGCAGCCTCCCGATCAGCTCCGGCAGCGGGCACCCCTTCACGAGTCCGGGTGCCCGATAGACGAACCATCCCACGCGCCAGGCGAGCCATGCGTCGGCGGGCTCGTCGATGAGCCGGGAGAATCGCTGTGCGATACCCGAGAGCGTCCATTTGTGAGCAAGCGCGTCGCTCACCACCGGCGGCGCTCCGTGGGATCGTAATACGTTACGATTCGCCCGGCGTGTTGCGCCGCGGCGCGAACGAATGCGCCCCGCCTGCGCAGCGCCTCGTCCCCTTTCCCGGGCAGCAGCGCAGCTAGCCCATCGCGCACGACTCCGGCGAACGCCGCGATCTCGCGCAGCGGGTCCCAACGCACGCGGTCGCGCCAGCGCAACATGAACTGCGCGTAACCGACGCCGTAGTAATATTGCTGCTTCCAGTACTGGCGCCACGTCGCGCGCTGCCGGTGCAGCACAACGGCCGCCTTCGCGAACTGGAAGTCTCCGCGGTCGATGGCGCACAGGCGCGTGTGCAGATCGCAGGCGTCGTAGGTTGCGTACCGTTCGTCGTAGCCGCCCGAGGCGACGAGCACGTCGCGGCGATACATCAGGTTTCCCGACGGCGCGAACGGAAAGGTCGGATGCGCGAGGTAGCGCTCCGCGTCGAGGCCGCCGCTGATATCGACGAACCGCGCCGCGGCCGTCGTCGAATCGAAACCGATCATCCGGCCCGCGGCGCCGAGCGCCGGTACGTCGCCCGGCGTCCGCTCGACCGCGTCGAGCAGGCGCGCGAGCCACGTACGTGACGGAACGCAGTCGGCATCGGTAAAAGCCACCCACGTTCCGGTTGCGGCCGCGACGCCCGTATTGCGCGCCGCAGGCGCACCGCCGTTGGGACGGCGCAGCAGCCGCACCGGGTAACGCTGCACGATCTCGGCGGTCGCATCTGTCGAACCGTCGTCGACGACGACGATCTCGTAGCATTTCTTGGAAAGGGACTGTTCGAGCAGGGCACGCACGCACGCCTCGATCGTCGCCGATCCGTTGTAGACGGGTACCACCACGGAGACGTTCATGTGAAGCGCCGCCGGCGCAGGAGATACATGTGGAAGAAGCCGGCCCAAAAATGACGATCCCAAAGACTTTGGTATCGCACGAACTCGAGTTGCTCGCCCGGTACGATCCCGAGTGCACGCCCGAGGGCGCAGAGCGGCGGGCGCGAGCACCGGTCCAGCAAGCGAACCGCCAGAACGACGCTCTTCCGGGCGTCCCAGCGCAGTTCGTCGGGGTAGCGCAGATAGATCTGCCCAGCACCTTCGCCGTAGGTCCACGCCTGTTTGCAGAGCGAGCCAGCGTCAGCTCGCGTGTGGTGGTAGAGCACGGCGCCGGGCGCGTACGCGATCTTCGTTGCGAACCGCGCCAAGATGCGATGCGAAAAATCGACGTCTTCGCCGGTTGGCATATCTTCGTCCCATCCGCCGACTGCAAGCGCGGCGGATCTGCGAACGGCCAAGTTCAGCGAGGGAGCGAACGGGAACTCTTCGCGTTTGATGGCGCGCTCGGTATCGTACAGTTTGGAGGCCTGCACGTAGCGCTCGGCCGCGGTCTTCGGTGGGTAGCAGAGCGTGTTGCCCGCGACCAGCCGGACGTTGGGATCGGAGAACGGCTCCGCGATATCCCGGAGCCAACGGCGCGATGGAAGCGTATCGGCGTCCAGGTGCGCGACGATCTCGCCGCGTGCGGCACGCAACCCGCAATTTCGGGCGGCTGACGGACCGCGCTTGCTTTCGCGCAGAACGGTCGCCCCGTACGATGCGGCTACGGCAGCCGTATCGTCGGTCGAGGCATTGTCCACGACGATGATCTCAAACGGCTGCCGGTAGGCTTGGCGGCGTAGCGCGTTGAGCGTTTCGCCGATCGATCCGGCCGCGTTGTATGCGGGCACGACCACGCTCACGAGCGGCATCGCCTCCATGCTCACAGCGCCCGTTCGATCTTCCGCAGCCATGCCGAATCCTGGTAGGCGTCGTCACCGACCGCGACGTCGATCCCCGTCATTGCAGCCACCGTCGCGGCAGCGGTTGCCACGATTTGTCGCGCAACCTCCCGACGGCGCGGCACGACGATCTGCCGGAGCAAGGTTGCGAGCAGTTCGTCTCTACGCAGGGGTCGAACGGCGATGCCGCTTCCACCCGGATTGCGCGACAGGCGTACGACGTGCGTCGGCCGAGCGCGCACCGCGCTCGCGCCGGGCGCGATGCGCTCGACGCTGACGCGCCGTTTATCGGTCCAGGCCGAATAACGCTGGAGTTCTTCGAGATCCCCGATCTCTGAAAACCAGCGCGTGGTCTGCGGATGCAGGTTGAAGGTTGCGAGTAACGCATGCAGCGAGGGCGTAGCGCCGTCGCACCGCAGCAGAAGTTTGTCGTCGCCCAGCGTGCGCCAGCCGTTGCGCATCAGTGCGGTCGTCATCGTGCTCTTGCCGCCGCCGGACGGTGCGCACAGAATCAAGCAGCGGCCGTCCTTCTCCACCGCCGCCGCATGGACCGGGACCCACCCCTCACGGCGCCAGCCGAAGGTCAGCGCCAAGCCCAGCAGATCTTCGATATCGCCGACGACCGGTTCGGTGAACGCAGTCCACGGCGCCGAAATCTGCCACGTGTCGAAATGCTGCAACGAAAATCCGATCGTGCAGATCCCCGAGATCGTCGACGCAAAGACCAGCGCCTCGGAGGCATCGACGTTCATACGGGCACAGGTGAGAAACGAACCTTCGGCTCGCTTGTCGACCGCACGGCGATCCAGACGGATGCGCACGCGCCGGAGCGGCGACGCCCAGTCGACGCCGAAGAGTTCCAGCGACTGGAGTGCCGCGTCGCGAAGCTCCGCGTCGCTCGCAAGCAGTTCGACCTGCAGCGGCCCGGCGGTCAGATCCAGGGCGTCGCCGGAGCGCTCGAGCGTTGCGGTTTGCATAAGCCGGCCCCTACTCGGCGAGCGGGATGCTCGGGTCGAAAGCGCTCGTCACGAGCGTGTGCAGCGGTTCCGCCTGACGCTCGATGGTGGGTGTGCTCCAGGGACCGCGAAACGGAGCCGGCGCGAGATCCTCCGGTTCGGCAGAGCCGACGAGATGTTCTTCGTGCAGGCGATTCAGCAGAGTTCGAACGCCAGACAAATCGGCGTCGGTTGCGCCCCAGGCCCGGCAGGTCACCTCGATCGCCTCTTGGCTCGCGCCGCTGGCCTCGAATAGCTGCACGACGGCCCAAGCCGGCTCGTTCAACTGATAAAAATACTTGGTTTCGAGATCGAGCAGGACCGCGCCATCCTCTACGACCGTAGCCACGACGTGGGGCTGGAGCGAGAAACTCGTTTCGAACACGCGCTCTGCGAGCATAGAAGCCTTTCCTTGACCGTCGCTGTGGGGGCGCGTCCGGCGCGCTCCGTGATGTAGATTCATTATATCGGCGGCACTCGGCACGGCCGAGTGGCTTTCGCACACGCGCTACGGGCCCAAAGGACCTAAGCCGCGGCTCACTCCCGCAGGATGACGGCGCTGAGGGGCGCGAGCACCCCCGGCACACCAGGCTGCCAGGCGGCCCGGCCACCCGCAAAGGCACTGCGCCTTCCGAGAACGAGATGCAAGCCGTAAGCGACCGTCAGCCTCGGCATCGCAAACGGCGTGTCGCGGCTGGGATTGACGACCGCCGCGCAGCGCCCGATCGGGGCTCGGTCCTGGTAACAGGCCGCGAACTCTCGAACGTAGACTCCCCCTTGCCGTAGCGTGGAGATATTCGTGCCGATCGTCTGCACCGGCTCTCGCGGCACGATGGCATACTCTGGAAAGATGGAGTGGCCGTCGGGCGCGGGCACGACCGTTGCGGCAACCGACCACTGCGGATCGTACGTCAACCACCACGATGCCAGCGCGTAGATCCGGTTCGCCGGCGTCGGCGGGCCCTTCATCATGCAGATGGCGTAGACGCGCATTTGAGTGACGGCAAGCAGCCCGTTCTCCATCTTCTGCCACACGCGGTCGTGGGCGGACATCAGGCCCGCACTCCCTTCTTGGCTGAAACAATCTTCATGGTTCTGGCCGATCACGTTCGGATCGCGAAGGAAGGCGCCGCCGTAGGCCGGCTCGCCTTCCGGCCCGCCGCCGTTGATGATGACCGGGCGCGCCGCAGCGTTCAAGAGCGCATCTTCGCCATCGATCCAGGCACGCGCACCGGTGATCTCGGTCGCAGCGCCGTCAAAGCGATAGAACAGACCGCTGAGCGGCGTGCCGTCGGGGCCGTCGAGCGGGCTGCCGGAGTCGTCCGCAAAGAAGAAATCGATAGGCGAACTCTCGGCCAAGCCCAGCGTGTAGTTATGGTAGGCCGCTTGCGCGTAGACCGAAGCGGGATTCAGGATCTCTTGGTACTGATGCGTGTAGGCGTCGCCGCGCCGCAGCCGCAGGCCGTCGGAACCGTGCAGCCATGCTGACTCGGCCAGCACCTGATTGCCGATCGGCCCGGCACAGCGTCCGGCCGGCGGCGCGAACGGCGGAGTACAGTACGGCACGTAGGTCGGGTCGGTATACGCTACCGCGAAGCGTCCGCCGGCCGCTTTGAACGCCCTCACGAGCCCCGGGTGTGTCGCATCGGTCTCGATGAAATCGGCATGCGCCGCCATATAGGCGGCCGGCACGCCCTCGTTCTGGTTGGCCGCGCTGTAGTAGAGATAGGTCATCACGTGCGCGGGGATGGGCCCTTCGGGAGCGGGCGGCTGCGCAGCCGCGCGGACGCCAGCGCAGCCGCCGAAAGCTACGACCGCCGTAACCGCGATCGCGAGCAACGCAGAGCGCATCACGTTACGCTCCGCGTCGCGGGCGGCTCCCAGCGGAGGCGCGGCGACTCCACCATCATCATGGCGCGGTACTGCGCGGCCAGACAGAACGCCAGCCAGAGCTCTTTCTGCGAGAACAGATCCACGAACATGGATCCAATGAACAACGCTACGAAGACGCCGGAAAACATGATCTGCATCTCGTACATCGGATGCTCCTTGCCGACGACGCGGACCATGCGAAACATTGCGTACCACACCGCGACCACGATCGCAATGCCGACGATACCGTTCTCGACTCCGTAGTGGACGAATAGATTGTGCGGGGCGCGATTCCAACCCGCATAGTACCGCTGGAATACCTTTAGGAAATTGTCGTCGTAGGCGGTAGCGAAGCTTCCTACACCGGTCCCGAAGAGCGGGTGCTGCAGAAACGAGATGAGCCCGACGTGCCAAATGGAAAGGCGGCCCGCACCTCCCGTCTGCGCCGATTGGCTCAAACGCTCCATCATGTTGGGAATCGCCATGAAACCGCCGGCAATCAGGCCCAGCGGGACAAAGAGCTGCTTGCGGTGCGGGGATTTCCAGGCAAAGTACAGCAGCATCGCCACGACGCCGATCAGCGCTTCGCGCGAGGCGGCGAAGTAGATCGCGGTGACGAGCGTTCCGATGCCGGCCAGCGTCAAGGCCTTGCGCCACCCAAACGGGAGACGCAGCCACGTCATGGCTAGGATCCCGAGCGGCAAGAACAACGAGTCGGCATACAGATTGATGTCGAGATTGTACCGGCCGACTTGAAACATCAGGCGGTTGTCGGTGAGCTGGGCTTGCTGCTCGAGGGCGTTCGGATGATGGAACACCCAGATGCCGTAGAGCGCAGCGATGAGCCCCCCGGCGACCGTTGCCCAGAGGGCGATGGAAAATTCGCGCCGGCCGCTCGGAAAGCTGCCGACGATTGCGAACAGCACGACGAGTTGAAACATCGTTTTCAACTCTTCGTAGCCCGCTTTGTAGTCCAGGGCCCAGGCCAGAGACGCAAGCATCCAAGCGACCAGCGCGACGCATGGCAGCAGCGCTCGCGGCGGCATGACGATCGTCCGGTTGCGAACGGCCCAAAACAGCAGCGCGGCCGCAGACGCCATCCCGAGCAGCTTCGTGATCGTGTCGTGCTGGCTCACCGAGAGCAGGGTGTTGAACGGAACGAGAACGACGTAGAGCGCGTATGGGAAGAGGATTGGCCAGCGGTAGGCGAGGAGCGCGCCGATCGGCGCAAGCGCAAGCGCGTACGTCGCGTAGGGCACGCGGCCGCTCCCCGAGGCCGCATGTTTCCAGGCTACGAATTCGACGGCCACGCTCAGGAGAACGCCGGCGACCAGCCAGAAGGCGTCGAGCGGCGAACGGCGCGCCGCGGCGTTCGCGAAACCCGTCACACGATGCTCCGCGCTCCGCCGGGAACCGTATCGCCGTGCGTTACGAAGCGGTCGACGAGACTTGCCGCCGTCGCTAGCATGACGCGCGTACGGTGGCCGGTTCGCTCGGCGTAGGCCTGCCAGCGGTCGGCCGCAGCGTCGAACGACGCATCTCCGGCCATACCTGCGAGCACGCGCAGCTGCGAGATGTGAAAAGCATGGTATTTCAGCGTCGCGAGATGCCGGCCGCCGCGCGGCGTCTCCAAGAGGCTGTATCTGCTCCAATACCCCGTATCGTAGAGCGGAAGCCGCCGGCGAACGGTTGCCGTCCCTGCATCGACGAGTTCGTGCAGCCACGCATCCGCATCGTACCGCGACAACTCCCAGATGCCCCACAGCGCGAAGATATGGCCGTTCAAAATATGCGCCGGGGGCTCGACCGAACACTCTTCGAAGAACGTATCGCCGCCCGCGTTACGCCAGACCACCCCGCCTTCGCGAATTTCGTGACGGAACGGTGCGGCGGCGCGGCGGGCCGCCGCACCGAAGCCTTCGCCGGGCGCGATCTCCTCGGCTCGCAGCAAGACGGAGATCGCTTCGCCTTGCGCCATCGCCGAGATCCATCCCGCCGGCGCGCCGTATCTCTCCCATGGGAACGCGAACGCGTAGCAGCCCGCAATCGCGCCGCGCTCGCGCTGGCCGTCGCGCAGCCAGCGCGCCTGCGCCAAGAAGTGCTGCAGGGCCTGCGGCGATCCGGTCTCGGCGTAGAGCGCGTGCTGGTGGAGCGCGTACTGCGCAATCTCGATCGGGTGATAGAAACCGCCACGCAGCGTCATGAGCACGCCATCGCGGTCGAAGGGGCAGACGTCCCAATCCTCACCCATCACGCCGGTAGACGCGGACCATCGGATATAGTACGGGCCGAGTCTCCCCGGCGGCCCGCTCGCGGGCAGGACGTACGCGCGCTTTTCGTCCCAGTTCGCCGGAAAGGCCAGATGAAACTGGCGCCAGCGATTGGGCGGAACGGCGTCCCGAACGCTCGCCGTGCGCCGGCGCTCCCGGTGGCGCCGAATGAGGTGCGTGGCCTGCCGAAAGGCCTGCCGCAGCGAGAACCGGGTGCGCTTCCCGTCGACCAGCACGAGATCGTCCGCACCGAAGTTCAGCGTGTGCAAGCCGTGCGGATAGCTCGCATCCGGAGAGAACGTGCGCACCGCCTCTTCCTCGAACTCGAACTCGTCAAGGCGAAGGATGCGGTGGAGGACGACCGAGCCGCCGTAACCGCGCGCGCAATCTTGCGCGGGGCGATAGAGCGATCCGCCGTGCGCGAAAACGGCGCCCGCCGGGCGTGCCGACGCGATATCGCTTTTGATGGGATTGGCCTTGTGGGGCATCCACGTGCCCAAAGGATCGCCGGCGAAGTAGGCATGCAGGTTGAGATTCGAACCGGTTGACCGGCGGGTGCAGAAAAGCCACCACCGCCCTCCATGCTCGAAGATCGTGCTGTCGCACGCATCGATGTCGTCCAGGAGCGTCTTTGCGGGCGTCCAACTGCCGTCGGCTCCCTCGGCGTACGCTTCGATGCGCCGCGCCGCGTTGCTTTCGGGGATGCAGTACCGGCGGCCGCCGTGCTCCAGCACGAACGGATACGAGAGGTGCGAACCGGTTGCGATAAGCGTGCGGCGCGAGAGGATTCGTCCGTCCCGCGCGAATCCAAGCGCTTCGATCTTACCGTCGTGTGACCCCTCCGCAACCGTTTCACAGAGCACGTACTCGCGCCCGCCCTCGCGCAGATAGAACGGGTCGGCGTAGAACGGCCTGCGCCGGCCGGTGCGCAGCCAGCGGATCGCCGGGACGTAGCCGGCATCGACCGCATCGCTCGGACCGCCCCGCGCGATGCCGACGTTCCACGACGTCTCGGTGAAAAAATACTCCCACGCAAAGCGCGCGAACGTGCCCGCCAGGCGCCACGCGAAGAGCGGAAGCTCGTGCAGCGCGACGGAGCGGACCTCCGCGACCCTTCGCACGACTCGCCCGCGCGGCCGAGCACCGGGCCGTTCGACGAGCGCGGCGACGTCTGCCCGAAGCCACGCTGCGATCGTCGCGCACGCCGAGTGCAGCGTCCGGCAATACGAGTAGGAGAGTGGGAAGCGGCCGCTCCGCAGCGTCAGGACGCGCCCGTCGCAATCGCGCGAACGGAGTTCGAGCTCGACGGTACGCTTGCCGGAGCGAATGTCCTCGAAGAACGGAAGCTCGCGAAGCGGACCTTTGTACAAGAACCACGTTCCATATTTGGCGGTCAGCGGCCGCTGCATGCTCGCCACCTCGCGCAAGTCGACGATGAGATCCGCCTCGGGTAGTTCGTCCGGAACGACGTCGGTGACGGTCCGGACCCCGTCGAGCGCGACGCGTTTGAGGGTGCCCTTTGCGAAGAGGGCGCATGCCAATCGCTCGACCCAGGTGCGTTCGTACGGCGGAACGCTCGGCGCAACCGTCGTGACGCAGACGTCCTCGCAACCGCGCAAGACCCCGATGAGATGTGCGTGGAGGAAGCGAACCACGTTGGAATCCACGATGGCAAGGACGCGCAGCATGACCTTCAGGCCATCGCCAGGTCTGCGAGCGAGCTGCTCGCGCGAGCGCCGAGCACGTAGGTCGTGAAGCCAGCCGCGCGCCAGGACTCAGCATCGAAGAAACGCCGCGCGTCGATCAGCACGCGCCCGCGCATGAGTCCGCCGGCCATCCCCGGTTCGACGGCCCGGAACGCAGCATGGTCGGTCATCAGGATCAGCGCATCGGCTTCCGCCACCGCTTCCTCGAGGCTGGCGCAGAGCGGACGGCTGAACGACGTTACGAGCGGATCGTAGACGCACGTTCGATAACCGCGCTCGCGCAGCAACTCCTCGACGCGCTGAGTAGGGCTCTCGCGCGCATCGTCGACGTCGGCCTTATAGGCGGCCCCCAGCAGCGCGATCTTCTTCTCGGCCGGCTCGCCGGGGACGTACTCCACGACCCGGCGCACGACGCGATGCGGCATGCGCTCGTTGACGCGGCGAGCCGTCTGGATGAGCTCGGTCGAGAACGGGTTGGCGTTCGAAAGGAAATGCGGGTCGACGGGGATGCAGTGGCCGCCGACGCCGGGACCCGGGCGCAGGATGTTGACGCGCGGATGTTTGTTGGCGAGTTCGATGGTCTCCCACACGTCGACGCCGAGCTCTTCGGCCAGCAGCGCCAACTCGTTGGCAAACGCGATGTTGACGTCGCGATACGTGTTTTCGACCACCTTCACGAGCTCGGCCGTCGTGCAGTCGGTAAGCATCAACTCGCCGTCGACGAAGGAGGCGTAGAGGTCGCGCGCGTACCGCGCGTCGCTGGCGGTTCGGCCACCGATCACGCGCGCGTTATGACGAAGTTCGTAGACGATGTTTCCGGGGATTACCCGCTCGGGACAGTGCGCGATGCGAAACTCGCCGGGCTTCTTGCCGGCGCGCCGCAAGGCGTTACCGACGATGCGCTCCGTCGTGCCCGGCGGAACGGTCGATTCGAGGACGATCAAGTCGCCGGGACGTGCCGCTGCCGCCACGGCGGTGGCCGCAGCCTCGACGAAGCTCAGGTCGGGCCGATTGTCGATCGTCGGGGTCGGCGTGCAGATGACGTAGGCATCGGCGCTTTCGATTCGCTCGCTTACGCGCATCCGCCCTTCCGCAATAGCCTTGGCCGCGAGCTCCCGGACCGGGTTCTCCGTGCCCGGGATCTCACCCGCGCGCAGCCTGGAGCGCAGTTGCGCGTTGACATCGAAGCCGCACACCTCGTGCCCGGCCTCGGCAAGCATCGCACCCGTTGGCAAACCGATGTATCCCAGGCCGACGACGGAGATCTTCATGCGGGTACCCTCTCGTGAGCGAATTGCGCTTCGTCGATGCGAGCGGCGATGGAGCGTGCCGCCGCGCGGACGTCGTGCCTGCACTCGACGCGCCGGCGAGCGGCTACCGAACGAGAAGCCGCGAGTTCGCCGTTTCGAGCCAATGCAACGATCGCGGCCGCCAGCGCGTACGAATCGCCGGCTTTGACCAGCCAGCCGGTGCTCGCGTCAACCAACTCGGGCACGCTTCCGGAATCGGTCGCGATCACCGGGATGCCGAACGCCATAGCCTCGATCAGAGCCGCTGGAATGCCTTCCATGAGTCCGCCCGGCCGCTCCGTGCTCGCGAGAACGACGGCGTCGAACTCGCCTTCGAGCATGCGCTGGTGCAACTGCGCGCGCGGAATGTGCCCGTCGAATCGTACGGCGCCGCCCAGCGCCGCCGCGTTGACGGCTCGCCGCAGTGCCACTCCGAGCGGACCGTCGCCGGCTAACGTACAGCGTACGTCGACTCCGGATTCGCGTGCGATCGCGAGCGCCCCGATCAGCGTAGCATGCCCCTTGACGGGGACGAGCGCCGCCGCGCACAGCAGCGAAAGGAAACCGCGTTTCGGATGCGGGCGCACGGTGGTCGCGGGTATCTGGATCCCCAGAGGAACGCACGAGATCCGATCGGCGGCGGACACCGGCACGCGCGAGCGCAGATCGTCGCGTCCTCGCAGCGAGATCGCGCGCACGAAACGAGCGCTGGCCACTTTGAGGTCGAGAGCATTCTCCTCGTAGATGTCCCAGCGATGCGCGCTGGCACTCCATGGAATGCCGGTCAAACGCGAGATGACGTAGGCCACCGTGGCCGGCGTCGAGAGCCAATAGGCGTGGATGTGATCGACGCCGCGGTCGCGGACCTCCCGGCAGAGCGCCAGCGCCTTCGGAAGGACCGCCAGATTCTTGAGTTTGGTGACCGGCCGCCCGCGCGCGCCGAGGAGCATCAGGATCGTGCGAGCTACGGCGGCGGGGTTGCGGCGCACTTCCCGCAACGCTGCGAGCAGGACTCCGAGCGAGAACAGCGGCCGTACCACGACGTCGGCGCCGCCGGTTCGATAACCGCGCGCACGGTCGGCCGGGGCGACGGGCATCACCACCATGCGCCCGAAGTGTGCGCGCAGGCCGGCCAGCTCGCTCTCCAAGTACGGCTCCTTATCACCGTACGGGAAGCAGACGCAGACGAGCGCGACGTTCATAGCCTTCAGCCCTAGCGGGTGCGACATCTATCTAGGCCGCGCGGTGGAACAGAAACTCGAAGCCGGTCTTGAGGACGATCGACACGTCGAGGAAGAGGCTCCAGTTCTCTACGTAGGCCAGATCGTAACTCAGACGATCGGCTATCTGCGAGGCGTCCAGAATGCGTTCCATGTTCACGTGCGACCAGCCCGTAATGCCGGGACGCACCAGGTGGCGTTCGTCGTAGCGCGGGACCTTGGCGCGAAACGCGTCGGCGAATGCCGGGCGCTCGGGGCGCGGCCCGACGATGGACATCTCGCCGCGCAGGACGTTGAGCAACTGCGGCAGTTCGTCGACGCTCAAGCGGCGCAGCCATCGTCCCACACGCGTCACGCGAGCGTCGCCGGTGCGTGCCCAGACGGCTCCGCTCTGAGCCTCCGCATCGAGCCGCATCGACCGAAACTTGAAGATCGTGAAGGGCTGCCCATACCGGCCGATGCGCTCCTGACCGTAAAATATCGGCCGGCCGGAGTCGATCCATACGGCCAGCGCCGCGATCAGCAACAGCGGCGAGACGACGATCGAGGCCGCCAGAGCGAGGCCGAAATCGAAGAGCCGTTTGAGGAGCCGCGCGGAGGGACGAGCCGCACTCAACTGCGACGGAACGATGAGCGCCTGTTGCCCGTTCTGCTGCAATTTCAGTGAGTAGGCGTGGGCGAGGATCCGAGGCGGAGCAAAAGCGACGCGGACTCCGCGGTCCTCGGTTCGCGCCAGCAGCGACGGGATGATCTGCGGGGGCGGAATCTCCGTGAGGATCAGCTCGTCGCATCGCCACTGCAGCGCACGGTCGAGCCATTCGATGCCGCTCGCCTCCCCGAATATATTCAAGAGATGCCCGTCCATGCTCGCGTCCAGGTCATCGACCGCCACGTACATGATCTCCGCGCCATGATGACGCTTGCCGATACGCGCTCCGGCGCCGGCGATCCGGTCGGAGCGCCCCACCAGCGCGATCCGCAACGGACGGCGTCGCGCGAACTCACCCCGCAGCGCGTGCTGCAGCGCACGCAGACCGCCGACCGTCACGACCGAGATCGCCGCCGAGAAGAGCAACACCGCGCGTGACGTCGCAATCGATGGAACGACGGTGAAGAGCACGGCCTGCGGAACGATCCCAAGCGAGAGCGCGGCCACGGTAAAATAGAGTTCGTCTTTGGCCGAGAGCGCGAATTCGCGCTCGTACAATCCGAGCCGGGCAAAGATCGCCACCCATAATGCGACGAAGACGCTGGCCGAGAGCAGCTCCCCGCGCGCTACGAAGAGCGCGTCCCAACGGTGGAAGACGATCGCGGTGGCGAGAACCGCCGAAATGGCGAACATGCAGAGATCGCCGAGGACGAGAGTCGCGACCCACACGCGCGAAAACTCCGCCGGTGCGCCGCGCGATCCCGCGCCGGTCGCGCGCCGGTCGGCAACGAGTTCGAGAGCTGCGGAAGTTAGACTCAAGGAAACCTCGCGGGCAACGCTTACGATGGTTCCTCGATTGTATTTCCACCGGGCTCCGCACGGCAGAGTCCGTTACCCCTGAACGTTGGGACCTTGGTGCTCGATGCGCTCGACCTTAGGGGAACGAGGCCGGTGCATTGGGTCTAACGACCCAACGCGCCGGACCTTCTGGCGCCGACGGCTACCTAATTATTGGAGAATCCCGCTCGCTGAAGCCGCGCGATGCTGACGTTCAACTCGATGTGGGCGCCGCAGCGCTCGCAGTGCGTGGCAGGCGTCGTCGCAACTCGCGCGCGCACAAGCATCTCGCCGTCGTTTACGCTCGCGGAACGCCCGCATCCGTGGCAACGGCCGATCCACTCTATCGAGGAGTACACCGATTTGCCCTCCCTATTCGTGGTACCCACTAATACGTTTCGGCAGCATCGTGTCCGCTCCGCACGGAAGGAGCGGCGAGTTTACGCACTTCATACATAACGGACCAATGTTCGGGCGGATTGGGTCGTTCGCCACTACCGGTCCCACCCTCGCAATCCATAAAATCGTTAGTAGCCGGAACGCCGGCCGAGGCGGTTGGATCGGGCAGCACGCACCACGGCCACGGCCACCACGACGGCCGTTGAACGCATCTGCCGGACAGGAGGATCTTATGTACCAATCACCCGCGGTCATCGCGACATTCGACGCTGCGGAGCTGCTCGGTGAAGCGGTTGGCTCGGGTAGTTGCGTTACTGCAGGTCCGCCGGGTAACACCCGCCATTAACGGCGGCAGCGAAGGCGCACCGCTTCGGCGGTGCGCCGATCGCTCGCAGCGCGATATGCGGCAGCGCGAACCAGCGGCGCTGATCTTCACGTTCCTCAACCGCTCGCTGCGCGTGCGATACGATCGTTCCGAAGTCGGCGCGTATCTCGAGCACGCCTATGCGGATCTCCGCGCGAGCACGCCGCT
>JAJXWN010000166.1 GCA_021781595.1 bacterium
CGTAGCTCGCGCGACCCGAGCGGAAGAGGACGTCTTTTCCATCGCGCGTCCAGCCCACAGCGATATCCGCACCGGGATGGTAGGTGAGCCGGCGGGGCGCGCCGCCGGTTGAGGGGACGACGTAGACGTCCACGTTGCCGTTGTAATTGCCGCTGAACGCGATCGTCGAACCGTCGGGCGAAAAATATGGCGCGCCTTCGAGATCGAAACCGGTCACCAGGCGCCGCGCCTGGCCGCCGGAACGCGAGACGAGCCAGATATCGCCGCCCCATTCGAATGCGACCTGCGTGCGGCTCAAGGCCGGATTTTGAAAGATGTAAGGCGTCTGCGGCCGGGCCGTCCCGGGTGCCGCCACGAACGCTAAGAATGCAAGCGCGGCAGCGACGAAAAGCGTTCTGCTCATGGCGTTAGTTCGAGTCGATCGAGATCGAGCCGGCCATCGTAGCGAGGTGCACGCTCGCGGAGCCGCCCCCGATGGTTCCGGTCGCGGATCTGCCCACGGTCTCTTTCTTCACTTGCAACGGGAACGTGCTCGAGATCGAGCCGGCGGCGGTCCCCATCGTTAGCGAGGCGCTGCTGTTCTTTGGGATCGCCAGATGGATGCTGCCGCTAATCGTGCCGATGTTTATCGAGGTGCTCCCGGCCAGGCGCGATACCGAGGCAACGATGTTACCGGAGGTGCTGGCGAGGTGAAGGTCCCCGCCGGTGCCGGCAGCGTTGATGCTACCGTTCACGTCGGTGATCTTCACGGGGCCGGCGACTCCCTCGACCCGCACCGAACCGGAGACGTTCGTGATTTCGAGATCCGTTCGCGCGGGCACGTGCAGCGTGTAGTCGACGCTAGAGCCGTGATGCACGTCGATCCCGAAGGCACCATCTTGCTTCCGATACTTGGTGTACACGCGAATGGCGTTGCCCCGGCGCTCGATCGCGACGCTCGTGTCCGAGAGGTCTCGTCGCGAAGCACCGTATTCTAGTGCGTCGATCTGGACCTCCGGCTTGTTCCAGGCTCGAACCGCGATACTGCCCGAGACGTTCGTTAGGTGAACGCTCGCCGATCCGGAGGTCGTGAAGCTCCGGCGCAGGCTTTGGTGGTAGGCGTGGCTGTTGCTGATGCCGCTGAAGCAGCCGGCCAGTGCGGCGGTGGCAAAGAACGCTGCGAAACGTAACGAAACTCGCATAGGATACCTCCAAAACGCGCGCGCGGTATTTACCTATGGTGTACCGGGTGCCGGCGGTGGGTGTTTCACGTGCCTGTGGAAGCGCCTCCCGGACAGTTCTTGAGCAGCGTGTATCCGTCGGGGGTGGAGTGGGCGATCACGTATTGCAGCAGGGGCGGCTCGTTTTGGGCTTGGCCGGGCGGCGGCGTCTGGAGCGTAACGGGGAAGTTCGGATTCGCCAAGTTCTGCGCCGACCACGGGTTAGCGGCCTGGCTCGGATAGTACCAAGGATAATCGAGCAGCACCGACTCGGTATGATGGTCGGGGAAGTGGACGGTCATGCGGATGTTCACGAAGTAGCCGCCGGTGCGCCGGTCGTATTTCGAGAGGCCGCCGACGTTGACGAATTCGACGTAGCCGCAAGGCTCGCTGGACGCCGGCGCGCCGCCGGTGCCGTTTCCGCTGCCGCTTTGACCGGTGCCGGCACCGCCGGGCCCGGCACCGGCCGTGATGCTCTGAGCGCCGGTGGCAACATGGACCGGCGCCGGTTTGCTGTGATGGATGGTATGCACCAGACGCACCGCGGACGAACGTGCCCGTACGCGGCGGCGCGCTGCAGGGCGGCCCGGGGCGATCGTGCGCGGCCGTTGCCGCGCGGGGGCGATGGCCGGGGTGCGAACGAGGACGACCGGTGTCGGGCGCGGCGTGGGCGGCGGCACCGCGCGGCGTTGGAGCGTCACGATCTGCGCGGCGGTTACGATCTCTCTCGGCGGTGCGGTCGCGGGCGGCGGGAAGAAGCCGGCGGCGATCTCGTGCAGGGCAATCGCCGCGGCGAAGGCCACGATCAATCGCCGCCGGTATCCGTTGCCGAAGAAGAATGAGAGCCACCCACTTCCCGCAGACGGCTCTTCGACGTTCGAATCAGCGTTCGTGGCTGCGGTCACCCGCCTCTCAGCTCGGTCTAACCCCGTACGTCTGCACGTACCACTTTACGAACTGATCGTTCGTTGGGTAATACCCGAACTTGTGGTAGTACCAATCGCGGTACGCGGACTGGCGGCGCGCGGTCTCCATGTGCTCGGCGCGCCTGGCCCGCAGCTTATGCTCGTAGTTCGTGATCAGTAATGCCGCAGCTGTGCCGAATAGAACGATGTTGCGCGTGCTGGCGGCGCCGTCGGCCAGGGCAGGAGCCGTCGCGCCCAGGGCGATCGCGGCGGTCAAGACTGCGGCCATTACTCTCTGCTTCATGCGTCCGTCCCTTCTAGAAAACGCCGTGCAACCTTACCAATCAGGGCAACGAAAAGGCTGCCGCCGCCGTTCCACGGAATCCTGGTCCCTCGTGGACGTCAAAGAGTTGATTCGCGCTATCCCCGATTTTCCTATTCCGGGCATTCTTTTTCGCGACATTACGCCGCTGCTCAAAGACCCACAGGGGTTCAAGCAAGCAGTCGACCTCTTTGTGACGCGCTACCGGGGCCGCGGCATCGACTACGTAGTCGGTATCGAGGCGCGCGGGTACATGCTCGGCGCGCCGCTAGCCTACGCGATCGGCGCGGGCTTCGTGCCCGTGCGCAAACCCGGGAAGCTGCCCTACAGCAAGCTCAGCGAGTCGTACGCGCTCGAATACGGCACCAACTCGCTGGAGATCCACGAAGACGCGCTCGGCCGCGGGGATATCGTCGTGGTCGTCGACGACTTGCTTGCAACCGGCGGAACGGCGATGGCGACGCGGCGCCTGCTCGAGCGCCTGGGGGCAAAGGTGGAGGGGTTCGCGTTCCTCATCGAGCTGATCGCACTCAACGGGCGAAACGCTCTGCCGGGCGTTGACGTTACCACGTTCATCACCTATTGACGTGCCGCAAGGCTGAGAGAGGGTCCCCATTGCGCTTCGTGTCCGCTGCCTTGCTGGCCGCGATGATTGGCGTCACCGCAGCCGCAGGCGCGGCGCAGATACCGCCCGCCCCCGCCTCCACCGCCGGCGCCGATGCCGGAGCGCCGAAGCTGCCGCCGCCACAGCCGGCTCCGGAGGACCCCAAGGTCACGAAACTCGCCATCGGGCAGTTTCTAGCATGGCAGAGCGGCACCATCGATCGTTCCCGTTACGGTGCGGCGGTCAACGCCAATCTGACCGGCCAGGTGCTGCAGGGCGGAAGCGCGGCGCTAGCCCGCCTGGGCGGCCTGCAGAAGGCTACGTTCCTCGGCATAAGCGTGGCCCGGGGCGCGCGGTTTTACGTCTACCGCATGGCCTGCGAGAACGGCTCGATTCGGATGGAGTTCAGCCTCGACCCCGACGGCCGCATCGCCCTTATTTTTTTTGAATGACCGGCGGTATGCCCGAAGCCTTTGCAACTGGCTAGATCTCTGTGGCATCATAAGGGGATAAGCCGATGATGATTGCAGAGCTCGTGGAGAAGGTTCGCCTCTACGACCCGTCGCTCGACGGGTCGTGGCTTACGCGCGTCTACGAGATGGCCGATCAGGCCCACGGCAGCCAGCGCCGGGCCTCGGGTGAATCGTACATCGAGCATCCGCTGGCGGTGGCCGGGATCCTGGCCGACCTCGAGATGGACGGCCAAACGATCGCCGCGGCGATTTTGCACGACGTCGTCGAAGATACCAGCATCACGAGCGAGCAGGTTGCAGCCAAGTTCGGCGACGAGATCGCGAGCCTCGTCGACGGCGTTACCAAACTGACGCGCATACCGTACCAGTCGAAGGAAGAAGCCCAGGTCGAGAACCTGCGCAAGATGTTCATGGCGATGGCTAAGGACATCCGCGTCATCATCATCAAACTTGCCGACCGCTTGCACAACATGCGCACGCTCGCAAGTCTGCCGCATGCCAAGCAAGTAGCGATCTCCCGCGAGACGCTCGACATCTATACCCCGATCGCGCACCGGCTCGGGATTTGGAAGATCAAATGGGAGATGGAGGATCTCTGTCTTCGCTACCTCGACCCGGAAGCGTATCGGGAGATCGTCGAGCGCGTGGCCAAGACGCGCAAGGAACGCGAGAGCGCGGTGGCGGGCGCGACGACTCGCCTCGGCGGCGAGTTCGCCGGACTCGGCATCAACGCCGAGATACAAGGGCGCCCCAAGCATTTTTACTCGATTTACACGAAGATGAAGACGGGCCGCGACTTTTCGACGATCTACGATCTCACCGCGATCCGCATCATCGTCGACACCGTTAAAGACTGCTACGCGGCCTTAGGCACGGTCCACTCGATGTGGACGCCGCTGCCGGGGCGCTTCAAAGACTACATCGCGATGCCCAAACCGAACATGTACCAGTCGCTGCATACGACGGTCGTCGGCCCGGAGGGCGAGCCGCTCGAGATCCAAATCCGCACGTGGGAGATGCACCGAACCAGCGAGTACGGCATCGCGGCGCACTGGCGCTACAAGGAGGGTGGCAAGCCCGACCAGTTCGAGAACAAACTCTCTTGGCTGCGCGCGCTGCTCGAGTGGCAAAAAGACATGCGCGACTCGCGCGTCTTCATGGAAAACTTGAAACTCGACTTGTTCGATTCACAGGTCTTCGTCTTCTCGCCGCGCGGCGACGTCTTCAGCGTTCCGGCGGGCGGGTCGCCGCTCGACTTCGCGTATTCGGTGCATACCGACGTCGGCAACCATTGCGTGGGCGCACGCGTCAACGGCCGGATCGTATCGCTCGACTACCAGCTCCAAAACGGAGACATCTGCGAGATCCTCGTCAACAAGTCGAGCGGCCGGCCCTCGCTCGATTGGCTATCGCTGGTTAAGACGTCGAGTGCTAAGCACAAGATCAAGCAGTGGTTCCGGAAGGAGCGCCGCGAAGAAAACGTGTTGGCCGGCCAGGAGTCTCTCGAGCACGAGCTCGCGCGCCAGCACGTCCGCCTGGACGTTCTGCGCGGCGAGCTCGTCGAACGCATCGCACATCGTACGAACTACGCGAACACCGCCGATCTCTTCGCGGCGATCGGTTTCGGCGACGCGTCGGCGCAATCCGTCGTCAACCGCCTCAAAGAAGAAGTCAAGAGCTCCAACGTTGTCGAGATCGGCAAGATCGGGCGC
>JAJXWN010000167.1 GCA_021781595.1 bacterium
CCCGCTCGATCGCCTCGGGCGAGGTATCGCCGTTCGGGTAACAAAAGAGATCGACTGCCTGCCCGCACAGCCCCTGAAGCGCCCGTCGGGATTCGACGATCTCCCGGTCGAGCGCTCGGGACGATGCGTGGCCGCCCAGCCGAAAGTGCGTTGCGGTGTGCGATCCGAAGCGAACCAGCCCGGTCGCGCCCATCCGCGCGACCTCCTCGCTATTGAGAATCTCCGCCGTTTCCCCGGAAACGACCATTGTGGCATCGATCGACTCCAGCAGACCGCGGATGTCGCCCTCGTCGAGCGCTTTAGCGTTCTGTACCGCCCGATCGGCGTCTTCGGCCCGAAATGCGCCCTGCGCTCTCGCCTGAGCGAGTACGGGGTCCACCAACACGCGCAAGCGCTCCGGAAACGTGACCGAACCCGGCTCTTGAAATGCCTTGTCGAGCAGACCCATGAGGCGATTCGGCCAGAACCGCTCCGTTCCACCTATGTAGCTCGAGACCAGGAAGATCGTTGCCGGTGCGCCGTGCTTTTGCAGCACCGGCAGCCCAAACTCGTAGTTGTCCCGCCAGCCGTCATCGAACGTGATCGCGCAGGCGAGCCTCGGCAATGGCACTTGTTCTTTCGCCCGGCGCAGCCAGTCGTCCAGGTGCACGATCTCGAACCGGCGCTTGAGTTCCGCGAGATGCAAGTCCAGCGTTTCGGGCGCCACGTACATGCCGGGCTGCTCCTTTTTGCGCGCGGACGAACCCTTGGGTAATACCCGGTGATACATCAATACGACAAGCGATCCTGGCTTTCGCGATCGCCAGGTGAGCGGCGCCGCTCGCGCGACGACCTCGACCGCGACTCCCTTGGCGGCCCGCTTGAACGCGTTCACCACGGCAGCGCACCGCTGATGCGCGGGCCGAGCGCGTTCGCCACGCTGAGCGGCAGCCGTTGCCAGATCGCGGTCGCAAGCTGCATCGCCCTGCCTCTGTCGCCGCCCGCCTCGGCCTTGCCGCGCTCGTGGCGCCCCCAGCGATACCAGTACAGCGGCACCGGCTGGGCGCCCCATTGGCGCTTGAAGCGGTAGGTGCCACTGTCGACGGTCGAGCGGCCGAAATCGAACGTCGTGCAGCCGCGATCGACCGACAGGCGCAGCAACTCCCAATAGAGCCTCATGTTGACGCCCAGCGGCTTCGCCGAGGCCCGGCACGAGGCCCAGGGAACTTCGGCACGCCCGCGCCAGAACACGAGGAACGCAGCCGCCGCCGGCAGGCCGTGCGAGTCGATCACCACCAGCTGGGCGAAACGCTCGAAACGGCCTAGGATCGCCTCGAAGAAGCGTTTGGGGTATACGGGAGTGCCGAGGTCGCGCATGTTTTCGGCGAATACCGCGTAGAAGTCGTCGAGCAGTTCCGCCGCACCCGTCCGGCACTGGACCCCTTCCCGCTCGGCGCGTTTCACCTGCGCGCGCAACTTCGACCCGAGTCCCTTGGAGAGTGCATCCACCGTAGCAGGCAACTCGAGCTGCAGCGTGATCTTGTCGATACGCAACGTCCAATCGCCGGACCGGGTCTGGCGGTCCCGAAACTCGAGGTAGCGGCAGCCAAGTTCTTCGGCAGCCTCGGCGGCCCGCGCCATCATTCGTCGCGCGACATCGGGTTCCGCCGCGAGCGCGCCGCCGTAGTTGAAGAACGCGACCGAGGTCGCAAAATTACCCAGCAACCAGCTGCGCTGTTGCGTCACCGGCAATACGCCGTCCAGGGATCCCGCGGCATCACGAGATTCCACGAAGAGCGTGCGGTGTCCGAACACCTCGCGCGCAAGCTCGGTCCAGCCGCTCAGGTGGTAGAGACTCGCATCCCGGGCTTCGAGCACGAACGCATCCCAGTCCGTACTCGGCGTCCCCCGCACGCTCACCGAGCACTCGTTCACGCCCATAGTTCGTTGCGTCCGAAATAAAGGTAGAACGCATCGTTGTCGAGCATCTGGACGCGGACCCCGTCCGAGGGAACCTCGAGCCGACCGGAGCGGCGAAAGTAGATCGGCAGGGTGAACCGACGGTGAAAACCACAGTCCTCGAGAAACCGCGATTGCACGGGATCGCTCGCCCAGACGACGAGTTCGGCGAATCGTCCCTTCTCCTTGGCCTGCCGGACCGCCGCGTGCACGAGCGCGTGCCAGTCGGCCGAATCCTGCGAATCGACCCACCAGTCCGCGAGCCGGGCCTGCCCAGGCGCGTAGCTCAGGAGAAAATACCCGTGGATCCGTCCGAACCGTTCGAGCGCGAAAAGTTCGACCGGAACGATCGGACAGGCCAGCGCGTGACGAAGGAACGCGGCGCTACGCTCTAGTACCGCATGATCCGATGTGGCCGCCGAGCCGAGCGCGGCGATTCGCTCCACCTCGTCCTCGCCGACCCGGCGCGTCCGCCAGCCGGAACTGGCATCAGCGGGCGCCGTCACCGACCAAAAGATGCTGCGAGCGAGCCGCGGCAGACGCTTCCACCGCGGCTGACTCGGCCGGTTCAGCAATGCCAGTGGCGCGAGCGGGCGCGCATACCCGGTCACCACGCCGCACGGCTGATAGCCAATCAACGGCATGATCTTGCGCGTCTGCGCACTGCCACCGATGCCAAATAGAAAATCCGTCAAGCCCCCGACGTGCTTCATTAGCGACACACCCGCACCGACCGCATCGCGCCGCGCGGCCCAGTCGATCATATGGATCGCACCAGCGCGAAAGGATCCCGATCGGAGCGTTCCCGGCATCACCGCGCCGTGAGCAAGCAGGTCGCGGCCGTCGGTGAGCACGAACGAGCGCGATCCGGGCCAATCCGCGCGCGCCCGCCAGTATTTCCACTGCAAATGCGCGGGTTCGACGTGTGGCACGAGTCCCGCCTCCCGCATCAACGCGATTATCGCCGGCGCATCCGCCGGAGTGGACGGTCTCAGCCACCGATTTCGAGACTCGTTCACCAACACCCTGGAGTCCTCGTACCCATTGCGCATTTTACAGATTACCAGCGGTCTGGCCTCGCGCGAGGTCATGGTACAAAATGGCGACGCATGCCGCTCACTCCCTCGTCCGAATCCACCCCGCAGCGACCCGCATGGCGGCCTCTGGTGCTGCTGTTCGGACTCTGGGCCGCGGTGATCGCCGCGTATTGGCCGAGCGCTCGCGCACTCGATGCACTCTGGAGGAATACCTCGGAGGAGACCTATACCCACGGCTACCTGATCCTGTTGATCTCCCTCTGGCTGGTCGTGCGCGAGCGCCGGCGGTTGCTCGCGGCGCCGGTCCGGCTGGTACCCGCCGCGCTGATTGCGCTCCTGCTCCTCAGCGTCGCCTGGGTGTTCGCGTGGCGCGCGTCGATCCAGGAACTGCATCTGCTGCTGTTGCCGCTGATCCTGTGGACAGCGATCCTCGCGGCGTTCGGTTGGCGTAGCGCGCGGATTCTCGCATTTCCGGTCGGTTACCTCTATTTCGCGATGCCGGTCTGGAGCGATATCAACGGCGTCGTCCAGACCCTGAGCGCGAAAATGACCGGGGCGCTGATCTTCCTGACCGGCTTGCCGGCGTTCATGCAGGGCGATTACGTGCAACTCCCGGGCGGCGCGATCGAGATCGCCGCCAGCTGCAGCGGCCTGCATGCGCTCATCGTCGGTCTCGCGCTGGCGACGCTCTATGGGAAGGTCGCCGACGTGCCGCTGCGACGCCGCTGGCTGTGGATCGCGGTGATGGGCTTGATGTCCTTGGTCGTGAATTGGATCCGCATCTTCACCGTGATCACGGCGGCGGTTTTCACCGACATGCACAGTTCGCTCGTCCGGAGCCATTACTGGCTCGGCTGGTGGTTGTTCGCCGCCGCATTCGCACTCTTTCTGTGGTGGACCGGGCGCCGGTCGCAGCTCGCGCGTGACGAGGGAGTGCCCGATGCAGGCCCCGTGACGGCCGAGACCGGGCCGTCGATCGGCCACCGCACCGTGGCCGTGCTGGCCACAATCGCCGCTCTCGCCGTGCTGCCGTTGGCCTCCTACGGACTCGACGCGCTGCACGCGGATGCGACCCCGGTCTCGATCGCGTGGTCGGCGCATCCGGCCGGCTGGCAAGCGAGGCCCGGCCAAGCCGGCGAGTGGGCGCCGCGGTTCCGCCGCCCGAGCGCGGCGAGCCTGCGCCGCTACACCGACGCGAACGGACGTGCCGTCGAGGTGTTCACGGTCGCCTACCGCGTTCAGACCCAGGATGCGAAGCTGCTGAGCTTCTGGAACCACTTGTTGGCGGGTCGCGGCCGTTTCCGCGAGATAGCCGAACGGATCGTGAGCTCCCCCACGGGCCCCTGGCGGGAGCTACGGGTCTCCGATGCATCGGGCGCTCGCTCGGTGATCTGGGTGCGCTACCGGGTCGGCGATCGCCGCTTCGTGGAGCCCCGACTCTCGCAACTCTGGTACGGCGTTCGCGCACTGGTGAGTCCGCCGGTATCGTCGCTCACCGCGCTGCGCAGCGTCTGTGCGCCGGATTGCCGGGCGGCGGAGACTCGGCTCGCGTCCGCGGCGCTGTCGCTACCGCCGACGGTGCGCTGAATCCGTAACCCGCCTCGCGGCGCCCGTTTCGCTCAGTAGTTGCTCATGCCGGGCAGGTTCCGCATCACGCCGAGCGACGAGTCCGTCGCGCGGGCTCCGAATAGGTCGTAGGTGAAATAGATCCCGACCCGATCGTCGTTGTACGAGGCGGGAAGGAAATTGGACACGCCGGCCGAACCGCTCTGGTGCCGACGTTCGGCGAAGAACGCGATTGCGAGCCGCGTGAAGTGTTTCGAGATCGTGAAGCGCACCGACTCCCAAGCGGTACGCGCATGCAGTTCGGTGTAACGCTCGACGTCCCCCTGCGCTCGTAGTTGCACCGAGACGGTCGGACGCAGCTGCCGGCCGACGGTCGCATAGAGGCTCTCGTCACGATGATTGTAGTTGCGCACCCCGGTCGTTTGCTCGTACACCAGCTCGCGGATCGTACCGACCAACGAGAGTCTCGTCCGCGCCCGATCGAAATTCCAGCCGAGCGAGCCAGAACGCAGCTTCGCAGGCTGGGGAATCGCGAGGCCGGGGCTCAAACTACCACCCGTCTGTAGCGTGAGCTGGGCGCTCGCGCTGCCCATGGACGCGCCGTTGGCCGAGTAGGACTGCTGGCCGGTGAGGAAGAC
>JAJXWN010000168.1 GCA_021781595.1 bacterium
GATCGCCTTCAGCTGGTCGTCGGACAGACCATGACGCTCCAGTGAGTTGCGCACTTGAGTGGTGCCGGTTTTTGCCATCGCGTTTGTCCTTAGCGAGCGGTTGTTCAAGCAGGTTGCGGAAAAAGCTGCGTGCCAATATCCGCGGAGCGATTCTTGGGGCGAAGAAGAAGCCTCACTGCCACGGTTCCCACGGGCCTTCGTAAAGATTCTCGAACGCAGCTGCCGGCGGCGGGTACGGCATGGCCTCAGCTCTGTCCGTAGCTTCGTTCGTTTCGGCCAGCACCGAGGACTTCAAGGCTTCGATATCGGTCTGCGTCAAGATGCCGCGGGCGATCAAGAAGCGCTCGAATTTCGGCACGGGGTCGTCCTTGCGGCGCTCGGCAACCTCTTCGCGCGTGCGATAGGTGCGGTCGTCGTCGTCGGTCGTATGCGAGAGGAAGCGGTAGCACTTCGCCTCGAGCAGCGTCGGTCCGCCTCCCGACCGAGCCCGCTCCATCGCTTCGGCGACCGCCGCGTAACACGCGATCGGGTCGAAACCGTCGACGACGGCGCCGGGAATCCCGTAACCGGCTGCCCTCTTGTAGACGTCCGGCTGGCCCATCTGTTTGGAGAGCGGCGTGCTGATCGCCCACTCGTTGTTTTCGCAAAGAAAGACGACGGGCAGTTTCGCAACCGCGGCAAAGTTGACGGCTTCGTGCCACTCGCCTTCGCTGGTCGCGCCGTCGCCAAACGTCGTCAAGACCGCGCGCCCGGCCTCCCGGCGCAACTTGACCGCGCAGGCTGCTCCGACCGCGTGGCAAGTCTGCGCGGCGATGAGCGAGCTGATGGTCTGCAGGCCGAGGGCCCGTGCCGCATAGTGATGGGGAAACTGCCGCCCGCCCGACCGGTCCGCGGCTCGCGCGAAGAGCGAGAGCAGGACGTCGTAAGCGGTGAGTCCGATGCCGAGCGCGAGGCCCAGATCGCGATAGTACGGGACGAGGATATCGTGGCCGCGCCGAAAGGCCATGGCGGCTCCCGCCTGCACCGCCTCATGCCCTTCGCTCGCCGAAGCGAACGGAATCTTTCCTTGGCGGTTGAGCTGGAAGCCGCGGCTTTCGAGGGTGCGCTGCAGCAGCATCGTCCGCAGCATCGCAGCCAGTTGCCCGTCGCTTAGGCCGTGCCGCTCAAAGGGGGCCAGCTCGGGTCGCATGTTTGCCGCCACGCAGCCTACATCGGTCGCCGCGGGCCGGAAATCCTGCGAGCAGTAAACGCCTCCTTCCGCGCCTAAGCAAGCGGCCTGTGAACGTATTGGCGGGCGTGCCGCACGACGAGTTGGTCCGCGTGCGGCGGCATCTTCACCGTTGCCCGGAACTCTCGATGGCGGAGGTCGAAACGGCGGCGTTCGTCGAGCGCGAGCTGCGCGTTTTTAATTTCGACGAGATTCGCACCGGGGTCGGCGGGACGGGGATCCTAGCGACGCTTCGCGGGGGGCGCCCAGGTCCGGTGACGCTCCTGCGCGCGGATATGGACGCGCTCCCGGTCACGGAGCTCAACGACGTGCCGTATGCCTCCGCGAAGCCGGGCGTGATGCACGCTTGCGGGCACGACGCGCACGTCGCGATCTTAGCGTGTGCGGCCAAAGATCTCGCTCGCCGCAGGGCCGAGGTCCCCGGAACGCTCGTCTTCTGCTTCCAGCCCGGCGAAGAGGGAGCGGCCGGCAACAAACTCATGATCGACGACGGCGCGCTCGAGAACCCGCACGTCGATCGGGTCTTCGCGCTGCACGTCTACAGCGGTCTCGACGTGGGGAAGATCGGGGTGCGCGACGGCGCCTTCTTCGCTTCATCCGATCGCTTCGTGCTGCGCTTGAAAGGCAGCGGCGGGCACGGTGCGATGCCGGACCTCAGCGTCGATCCGATCGTCGCCGCCTCGTACCTCGTTACGATGCTGCAGACGCTTGCGAGTCGCGAGGTCGCCCCGCGCGAGCCGGTCGTGGTGACCGTTGGAAAGATCGAGAGCGGCAGCACGTTCAACGTCATCCCCGATGAAGCCGAGATGCTCGGGACGGTGCGAACGTTCGACGAAGCCGTACGCCGCACGATGCCGGAGCGCATGGAGCGCATCGTTGCCGGCCTCTGCACTTCGCTGCGCCTAACCTATGAGTTCGAGTACCTCTGGGGCTACCCGACGACGGTCAACGACGCGGCCGCCAACGAGGTCGTTCGCGAAGTTGGGCGCGGCGCGCTCGGCGCGGCCAACGTGCTTGATGGGCACGAGATCGTCATGTGGTCCGAGGATATGTCGTACATGCAGGAGCTGCGGCCCGGATCGTATTTCTTGGTCGGCGCCCGTGGTTTGCAGCTCGGGAGGTTTCCGCAGCACAGCGCTCGCTACGATATCGACGAGCGGGCGCTCGACGTGGGTTACAGCGTAATGCTCGGCCTCGGGCTGCGAGGCGGCTAGATGCCTTGCATCTAGCCGGGGCGCTTGCCGATGTCGTCGCGAATCGCTTGCGCGGCAGCTTCGGCGGCGGCTCTTGCCTTTCGAGCGCCGGCCTTCAAAAGGCCGCCGATCTGGCTCAGCGCTTCTTGCGTCTGCGCTTGCGTCTCTAGGAGAGCCTCTCGGGCCTGCGGCGAGAGGCGCTCGCGCTGCCTCTCGATGCCGTCGCCGATCTGCTTACCGAGGTTTTGGGCTGTCTGCTTGGCTTTGTCGAGCGGGTCGTCATGCATGTTGCGGCCATCCTTCTCAAAACGCTCTACTTTGCGAAAGCGGCGGGTGTTTCGCGGCTATATTTCGACGGTCGTGCCGCGCCGAGCGACCTCCGCAGGCCAGCCGAGGCTCTCTCGGGCGAGCGTAGCGAGCGATGCGGCCGACTCCGGTTCGCCATGCACGGCGTAGAGGTGCGGCTTGGTCGAACACGTAGAGAGCCAGCGCCGCAGATCGTTCTCGTCGGCGTGAGCGCTGTAGCCGGCGAGATGCACGATCGCCGCTCGCACGGGCAGCGAATCGCCGTAGATCTTGATGAGGTGGGCACCATGCACCAGCGCGAAGCCGAGGGTTCCTACTCCCTGGTAGCCGACGAAGACGATCGTAGCGCGCACGTCGGTGAGATGGTTGTGCAGATGGTGCAGAACGCGGCCGCCCGCCGCCATCCCGCTTGCCGAGACGACGATATGGGTACCGCCGAGCGCGTTCAACGCCTTCGACTCCTCGGTCGTAACGGCCACCGTGAGATTCCGGCAACCGAACGTTCCGTCGGCGGCGACGCCGGCTAGCGGCTTGTGCGCCTCCGGGAAGGTGCGAAAGAGTGCATCTACCTTGGCTGCCATCGGGCTGTCTAAATATACCGGAATCGCCGCGATTGCCGGCTCCGAGCGCTGCAGGCGCCCTATCGAGTAGAGGATGTCCTGCGTGCGCTCTACGGCAAACGCCGGAATCACGATCGGGCCGCGCCGGCGGGCAGCGTCGAGCAGCGCCGTGCGGAAGGCTCCGAGCGAATCCGGCGGATGCACGCGGTCGCCGTACGTCGATTCGCAGACGATCGCGTCGGCGGCGCCGATCGGCGACGGATCGTAGAGCAGCGGACGGTCGTACCGGCCCACGTCGCCCGAAAAGACGACGCGCTTGCCTTCGATATCGATCTCGGCAAACGCCGATCCGAGAATGTGCCCTGCGTTCTTGTAGGTCACGCGCGCACCGCAGACCTCGAACGGCGTTTCGAGCGGTACGGTCTGGATCAGCGATAGCGTACGCCGCACGTCGGCCTCGTCGTAAAACGGCGGGGGAGCGTGCGGGCGCTCGTGATGGAAACCGCGCTGATAGAGGTGCTGTTGTAGGTTTGCGGCATCTTCGAGCACGATGTCGATCAGGGCCGCCGTCGCGGGCGTGCAGTGGATCGCACCGCGAAAGCCGTCTTTGACGAGCTTCGGAAGGTAACCGACGTGATCGACGTGCCCGTGCGTTACGACGACGGACTCGACACCCCCGGGAGCGACCGGCAGGCGCGCGTCGTTGAGCGCGCGGACGTCTGCGGTTCCTTGAAAGAGCCCGCAATCTACGAAGAAACGCCGCCCTTGGGTGCCGACGAGGTGCTTGCTCCCCGTCACGGTGCCGGCGGCACCGACGAAGGTTATCTCAGCCACGGGCTTGCTGCGCGATCTGCGGGCGCTGCAGCGACTGCTCGAGATTACGGTTGAAGGCGGTTGAGGACGGCATCGCTTCGGCCAGATACCGTTCGAGGCAGCGATCGACCAGCTCTTCGGGAAGAGCGCTCGTAAGGATCGTCGAGCCCGTATCCTTTTTCACCAGCGCGGCGATCGAGCTGAGGTCGTTCGATATGCCGCCGGAGCCGGTCAGAATGCCGATGAGTTTTCCTTCGTCGTAGGCGATACAAAACTCGCCGAGCGTTCCGCTACGCCCGCCGAGGAAGAGTACGAAATCCGAACTATGGATGTTGTGCGTCTCTCGCCCCATCAAGCCCGACCCCGTGAAGACCATGGTGGTGTAGGGTTGCAGCGGAGAGTCGTATACGTTGACGTGCTCCTCGCGAGAGTGTGCGGGCGAGACGCCGAGGCTCGCACCGCCCTTCTCGTGAGCGCCGAGTACCGCCGCATGCGGTAGACCGGGGCAGGCGCCGGTTACGATGGTTGCGCCGTGCTCCGCAATTCGCCGCCCGAGCCGGTGCGCCAAAGCGAGACTTTCTTGCGTGATGCGGCCGCCGGCCGATCCCATGACGCCGATTTGAATCTTCATAAGGCTTCGTGCGCTCTCCATGACCAAGCAAACGTTGCAGCGTTTTTCGGTGCTGGGATGCGACGACCTTGAACGCCGGCGGAAGGGGGCCTAAGGTGCCGGGCATCCGTTGCTCGAAGCCAGATCGATATGGCAGAGCGCGACAGACTCGAAGTAGACGTCCTCTTCGTCGGCGCGGGACCGGCGAGCTTGGCTGGCGCGATCCGGCTCATGCAGCTCGCCAAAACGGCCGGGCGCGAGCTCGAGGTGCTGGTGATCGACAAGGGCGCGGAGATAGGCAGCCACGGCATCTCAGGCGCCGTGATGGATCCGCGCGCGCTCGACGAGTTGCTGCCGGAGTGGCGGGAGCGCAACGCGCCCGTCGAGTCGTCGGTTACCGGAGATC
>JAJXWN010000169.1 GCA_021781595.1 bacterium
AAACCACGAGTTGACGTTGCGCAGATCGTGGCCGGCGAGATGAATATCGATGCCTTCTGCCTGACCGACGGTATTGTTATAGACGGCGAAGAGCGGCGTGTTCAGGAGTTGGGTGGTGTCGAGGACGTTGGCGACGTCGCGAAACCAACAATCGATCGAGCCGGTTAAACGCGGGTTGAACATATGGCGAAATCCCGCTTCGTAGTAGCTGTCGAACTCCGGTTTCAGGCTATAGTTCGGTGTCGTTGCGCAGCCTTGCAGAACCACGCAGGCCGCGCGCGTGTCCTCGAGCTGTGGCGCGGCGTAGAAGCGCCCATAGTACGCGTGCAAGATATTCTTGGAATCGACGGCGTAGTTAACGCCGACGCGCGGGCTGATCTGCATGCCGGAGACATAGCCATGTGAAGTATCCCAGCGAACGCCGTAGTCGAACGAAAGCGGTTTGCTCGGCTGCCAGGTGTCTTCGATGTAGAGCCCGGTCTGCGAGCCGGCTTGTCCCTGCGTGGTGGTCACGTTCGGTAGTCCCAGCTGTGCAAAGGTCTGGCTTCCCTGAAAACTCGCGCGTTGAATATCGAGTCCGTATTTAATCGCATGATGCCGTGAGGTCACGAGGTTGGCAACGCGAAGTCCGACGTACGAAACAGAGCGATCTTGGTCGAGCCCGACGTTGCTGATGCTGCCGGGACCGTTCGGGTTGGGCTGCGTTCCGAGTACGTCGTTCGCGAGATCGCCTGCATAGACGACGCGGGAAGAACGGAACCACGGGACGATCTGTAAATACCCGTTCCCTTTTTTGGTGTATCGCGAATACGCGACGTTGATGAAGCGGTCGTACTCGCGCTGGACGTCATCTGTGCCGGGAACGCTTACGATGGGATCGTTTGGATTGTTGGGATTGGTGTTGATGGGAATTTGAAATTGCGCGAGTTGATTGGAAAGCGTAAAGGCAAGCGAGGTGCGCGCGTCGGGATGTTCGATCATACGGAAGAACTGATCGGCGAGCGAGCTCTGGTCGTGAATCGGCGTATACGTCGGTGTATCGATACCGCGATCGGTGCGCTGGTTATTGGTGCTGAAGAAGAGATCGGTCTTCCCCAAACGGGCGGTCTCGTCGAGCGAAAACATGCCCATCCCTTGGTTGCCGACGCCTCCACTCAGGCGCGTGTGGAGGCCGGGGGGAAGATCGAGTAGTCGCTTCGTGACGATATTGACGACCGCGCCGATGCGACTGCCGCCGTATTCGGCCGGCATCGCACCGGTCAGTACCTCGACGGAAGAGACGTTCTTCGGGTCGATGAGCTCGGAGAAATTCGACGATGTTCCTTGAGGGAGCGGAACGCCGTCGATTTCGTAGGTAAGGCCGTGGAAGCCGTGCGCGACCGGCTCGTTATACGAAAACGCAACGATGCCGGGGACGGTTTGAACGATGCTGTTCAAGCTGTTATTTGTGGGCAAGGTTCTGATCTGCGCGCGGTCGATCGTCGTGGAGGCAACCGGGGTGCCCGAGGCGCTCTGGTTTGCGATCACTTTGGTGACGATGATCGTTGCGAGTTTGTGCAACGCGATCCGCAAGCGAAGAACTTCGCCGCTTTGGAGATCGATCTCGCGCATCTGCGTTCCCAGCCCGATGCGCATCGCCATCAGGTGATAGTGACCGAAAGGAACGCGAAAGATTGCAAAAGTGCCGTTTGCGCCGGTGACGGCCATAAAGTGCCGGCCTTCGCCCATGAGCATGACATGGGCGCCGGCAAGGCGCTCGCCGTGTGCGGTGACCGTGCCGCGAACTTCACCGGTGGTCGAAGCCGAAACGATGTTCGGGTACATAATACAGAGAAGCGCGAACGCGGCGCACGCATAAAAACGTCGGAATGACGACATGAAAAAACTCCCGTCAGAAAGTGAGGATACGAAGAGGCTTCTCGCCGCGCGTGTGAACGCGCGACGTCAGGCCGTGACGGGAGGCGGTCGGGAGAAGAGGTGACGACGCTGCGCGATCGAGCGCGCGTGCAGTCGCGACGGTATGCGGCGGCAAACATGCGGCGCCACGGAAAGCGCGGATGGATCGAGCGACGCGAAGAGCAGGCGCGCCGCGCGGAGCGCGCGTACAGCGAGATGGGCGCCGCCGAGCAGCACCGCACAGACGGCGAGAACTGCGGGAATGATCGCCAAAATCGGCATCGCATGAGCGCGCTCGCAGGACTCGATCGCCGCGAACCATCCGCATGAGGTGAGGATGGTTGCGCGCAGCGATGGAAGCGAGGAACTCAGAGCGGCCGCTAACGCACTCCCGTCGGCACAGAGGCGGCCGCCGGAGAGCGATTTTGCGAAGACGAGGAGCGCGGTCAGTGCTGCCGCCCCAAAGAGCATGTCGACGAGCTGACCGTGCAGGTTTCCGCCGAGTCGATGCCCGTTCCCGAAAACCAGTGCGTGCGCACCGACCGCGCCGAGCAAACCAAAGGCCGCTAGCGCAAGCATGCGGATGCTTACGCTCGTCGATGTCGTCGTCCGGAAATGGGCGTCGCTTCTCACGTTCTTCCCTACTTTGGCACAACGGGGACGTTCCGTCAAAGGTTCCCGTCGGAGCGGCTCGCTGCGCACGCGCTACCCTGCGCTGGTGAGGCGCTCGAGGCTGCGGTAGCCGATCGCCTCGGCGACGTGCTCGGAGGCGATGCGATCGCTGGCGGCGAGGTCGGCGATCGTGCGGGCAACGCGGGCGATCCGGTCGACCGCGCGCGCTGAAAACTGCCGTTTGGCGCTCGCGCGTTCGAGCAGCTTGAGCGCGGCGCCGTCGAGCGCACAGAGCGAACGCACCGCGGCGCCGGGGATATCGGCGTTTGCACTGAGCCCGAGAGGCGCGAGGCGTTGCTCTTGCCGAGCGCGCGCCGCAAGCACGCGCGCGCGAACCGTCGCCGATGATTCTGCAGCGTCACGGCGGACCATATCGTCGAACGGAACGCGCGCGATCTCGATTTGGAGATCGATGCGGTCGAGGAGCGGGCCGGAGAGTTTGTTCGCGTAACGCGCGACCGCGGCGTCGTCGCAGCGGCACTCCGCGTTGCGAACGCCGCGAAAGCCGCACGGACAGGGATTCATCGAGGCCACGAGTTGGAAGCGCGCCGGATAGCAGAAACTCCCCGCCGCCCGCGCGATGGTGACAACGCCTTCTTCAAGCGGTTGGCGCAGCACTTCGAGCGTCATCCGCGAGAACTCCGGCAACTCGTCGAGAAAGAGCACGCCGTTATGCGCAAGCGAGATCTCGCCCGGGCGCGCGTTGCTTCCCCCACCGACGAGCGCCGCGTGGCTGATCGTGTGATGCGGAAAACGGAACGGGCGCACGCGGACGATGCCGCGCTCGCTGCCGAGCGCACCGGCGACGCTGTAGATCTTCGTGACGTCGAGCGCTTCGCCGAGCGTCATCGGCGGGAGGATACCGGGTAAACGACGCGCGAGCATCGTCTTGCCGCAGCCCGGCGGACCGACGAAGAGCAAATTGTGTCCGCCCGCCGCCGCGATCTCCAGTGCACGCTTCGATGCGAGTTGTCCGCGCACGTCGGCGAGATCGCCGTGCGCTGCGCCGTCGATCGGCTGCAGCGCCGATGTCGCCGTGCGCTTGCGCCAGCGCTGCCCGTTGCCGCCGATCGTTGCCACCGCCGCACCGAGTGAATCGAGCGCGTAGAGTTCGATACCGTCGACGAGCGAAGCTTCGTCGAGATTCGCCTGCGGAATCAGGAAGCTGGTGAAGCCCGCACTCTTCGCGCCGAGCAACATCGGTAAAATTCCCGCGACCGGGCGCAACGATCCGTCGAGCGCGAGTTCGCCGAGCGCGATAAATCCGCGCAGTTCAGCGGGCGGGATCTGTTCGTCGATCGCCAGCAGCGCCAAGGCGATCGCGAGATCGAAGCCGGGGCCTTCTTTCCGGAGATCCGCCGGCGAGAGATTGACGAGCAGACGCCCAGCCGGAAAAGCAAAACCGGAATTGAAGATCGCGGCGCGCACGCGGTCGCGCGCTTCGCCGAGCGCGCGGTCGGGCAGACCGACGATTGCAAAGGCCGGCGTCCCGGCGGAGCTGTCGGCTTCGATTCCCACGATATAACCGTCGATGCCGTGCATCGCGGCCGAGAACGCACGGCTGAGCATATCGCTCTCCCTCTGCGACGAATCGTTCGTTCGACAAGGGTTGCGCTATAAAAATCGGCAGGGCCAATCTCGGCACGAGATAACACTCTACGTACGAGGTGGACGATGATGGAAACCACGCACTATGAGTCGAAACTCTTTGTCGATCGGGCGCGCGCCGATCGCACGCTCGAGCGGCTGCATGCAATCGGCTACGATGACGATCAAATCGCGCTGATCCGCGACGAAGCCGAACTCCCGGTCGACCGCAATTTCGAGAGCGATACCTCGCCGATGGCGATTGCGGGCGGCTTCGGTGAGAACGGCGGCATGCTCGGTGCCGCAACCGGCGCGACGATCGGCGCCGTTGTCGCCGCAGCATCGGCGGCGGCATTGATCGCGGCAACCGAGGGAACCGTCGCGCCGTTCGTTGCCGGTCCGTTGGTCGCGACGCTCGCTGGGGCGAGCTTCGGTGCGGTTGGCGGCGGCATCATCGGCGGGCTGCTCGAACTCGGCGCCGAGGCCGATGATTGGCGCGTCGGGCTTCGCAAGGGCGGCATCGTTGTCGTCGTCGCGTTGAAATCCGCCGCCGATCGCGGCAGCGTTCGCCGCGCGCTGATGCGCTAGCGCGGCGCGCTCGCGCTCGATCCGACATAGGACGGGCGCGCAAAGACGCTAAGAAGGCGGGGTGAAGAGCGAAGGCACGGTGTTCTTATCGACGCCGTTGGGACGGACGTTGCAAGTGACGTTCGATAACGACGCGGTGATCGAGAGCGAGTTCGTCGTGCGCGCAAAGCCTCGGGGCGCGGAGCCTTCCAGCGTACTCAGACGCGAGATCGAACGACAGGTCGAGGCCTATTTCGCGCGTCGGTTGGAGCGTTTCGATCTTCCGCTCGCGCTCGTCGGGCCGCCGTTCGCGCGCCGCGTCTGGGAATTCGTCGCCGGTAC
>JAJXWN010000170.1 GCA_021781595.1 bacterium
ATCTTCGGGCCGGTGATCCGGCCGCCGAGGCTGATGTTCGTGCGGTTTGCCCCGATGGCGAACCCTGGGAACGCCTGCACTCCGAGCGCAGCGGAGGCGTCGGCGCGCGTGACCACACCGCAGGGATTCGTGCCCGGCGGGGCGGCCTGGGCCATGGCCGCGCAACATGCAAAGAGCGCTGCGGCAACGGTTAAAGATCGCATCTTCACGGTGTCCACCTCACCTTTCCATTTGGAGGCATGTGGTCTCGTTCGGCAAGAGTATCTGCGGCACCGGCGCCGGCCCGGGACATGCAAGCCGTCTCCGCGGTCATGGGAGAAGTATAGGGGAAGGAGCGTTGCAAAAGCGTTACGGTCCGGAAGCGAGGGATCCGTGCCCTGCGAGGAGACAACGCTTCGGTAACGCCGGGAGGGTACAATAATACGGATGGCCGACATCATCGAGGTTCGGACGCTCGGCGACTTTGCCGTCCTCTGGGGCGGGCGCACCGTTCTGGATCGGACGGCCGCCGACCGGCGGGCGACGGTGCTCTTCAAGGCTCTGCTGCGAAGGCCTGGATTCCGGTGCTCGGCCGAGTCGCTTGCCGACGAGTTCTGGCCGGACTCCGCAGGGAAAGCCGCGCGCACGAACGTGCGGGTGCGACTGCATGAGTTGCGTGCGGTCTTCCGCCGTACGATGGCGCAAGACGACCTGCCCGAGCCGATTCGCCTAGAGTCCGGGATGTTGTTCATCGATTCGGTCTACGGGCCGGTCGTCGACGCGATCGAATTCGAACGAGAAGCCTTGGCGCTGCTCGATCACGGCGCTTCCAACGCCGAGTTCGCCGGCAAGGCGGCTGCGCTGCTGCAATCCTACGGCGGCGAGTATCTCGAGGGGGATCGGGACGAGCAGACCGTTTCGATTCGGGAGCGGCTAGCTCGGCTGCACCGCGCCCTCCTCCTACGCTTCGCCCGCGCACTATCTGGCAACGGCAAGGCCGCCGCGGCCCTGGATATCCTGAGCGACGCATTCGAACGCTACGCCTACGATGAGGCGATCGCAGAGGAGTTCGTCATTCGACTGACGCTTCTCGGGCGCCGGGATCGCGCGCGCGAAGTGTTTTCGGCGCACGCACGCGCATTATTTCGTGCGACGGCGCTGCGCCCGTCACAGCGGATACGTGCGGTCGTCTTCAACGATGCCGGTGCGGTTGAGGCGAGCCGGCTTCCGGAGAGGAACTCGCTCGTCGGCCGAGCGCGCGAACGTGAATTCCTCGAATCGCTGGCGAGGGATGCGATGGCCGGGAGGGGCTGTGCCGTCAGCGTAACCGGGGCGCAAGGGGTGGGGAAGTCCCGTTTGCTTGCAGAGGTGCTGCGTGCGGCTCGCGCGCGCGGAACGGCAATCGGCTTGGTGCGCTGCTATCGCGCGCCCAGCGCCGGCATGGCTTCGAATCCGGTAGCCGGCGCGGTGGAGCGCCTCCTCCGATCGATGCTGGAGAGCGCGTCGCGGCAAGGTGACGGCGTATCGTCCCGCGAGTTGCTCGAGAACGCCGCTGCCGAATTTTTCGAACGCAGCGCCGAGATGGCCGGTCGCGGCGAGATCTACGAACTCTTTTTTCGTACGCTCGACACTATCGTTGCGGGGCGCCCGTCGATCCTCGCGATCGACGACGCAGACCTCGACGAGCGGGCTTTCTCGGCGAGCGCGGCACGGCTCGTCGGCTCGACAGGGCACCTGCCATTGCTTTGGATATTCGTCCAACGTTGCGCACCGCTGCCGGCGGGACGCAAGCGCGCGTGGCTGCGCGATCTGGAGCTCCTGCCGCTCCCGCTTGCGGATTGCAGAGCGATCTTAGAGCGGTATTTCGGAGGGCCGGTGGGTGCGCACATGGCGTCGCGGCTGGCGAACTTGTGGCCCGGGGATATCGCGGTCATGCTCGCCGCCGCAGAGCGAGCGCGACCCTATTGCTCTAGTGCTGCGGGGGAGGCATGGGAGATGGCGGCTGAGATATCCGCAGAGTCGTTCCTCCCCGAGACCCTGGCAGCAACGATTGCGCGGCGTATGGAGTCGCTCGGCGCCCCCGACTTGGACGTTCTCAAGGCTATGACATTTCTCGACTCGGATTTTTCGCCGCCGACCGTAGCGCGGCTTCTGAAGGGGGACGAGGCGGAAGTCGAGCGCGCGCTCGAGCGGCTCGTCAAAGCAAACCTCGTTCTATACGACGGAGAATCGCTCGTCCTTCCCGGCGCAGTCGCAACGATCGTACGATCCGCTATCGCCGAAAGCCGCGAACGCGCATTCCGCCACCGGCTGCAGCGGCAGTAATTTCAACGGCCGGACGAGATTATAGGCGCTCCAGCAGCGGCATGCGGGCGTCGATATCGGTGCGCAAGGCACGCGCTTGCGCTAAGGCGCTTTGCTGAACCGCGGGGTCGCCGAGTGCGGCAGCGGCCTCGCGGCACCAAACGGCGACTTCGAGCTTTCGAGGTACCGCTCCGATCGCTTTCAAATCACCCGAAGCGAGAGAGAGCCGCGCGCGCGCGGCCTCTTCATCGCGAAGAAGCAGATACGCTAACGATGCTGCGACGCGGAAAAAAGCGCGCGTATCGAGGTCGGCGCAACGCTCGGAAGCCGCGCTTCCCATCTCGATCCATTTCAAGGGGCGCGCGCCGTTGGCGCTTTGCCAGCAGGCGATCAGCGCGTGCGCCGACGCGTCGGTGAGAAGCCGCGCATCTGCGTTCTTCGCGAACGTCTCGGCGGAGCGTTCGAACGCTTCGAATGCGGCCTCGAAAGCGCCTTCGTCGCATAAGATCGAGCCACGCAGCATCTGAGCTTCGGCGACGAGCATCGGACGACCGCTGCGGGCGGCGCGGCGCTCGGCGACGTCGGCGCACGCCCGAGCTTCCGAAAAATTTCCGAGATAGCGTTCGCATTCTCCCGCGTTGCGGATGCTGATGGACGAGCTTGCAAGCCGGCCGTGTGAGAGCGCGTAGTCTGCCGCGCGACGGTACTCCGCGCCTGCGGACTGCAACTTGCCGCAGTGGAAATGGATGGAAGCTAGATTGAGTTTAACGAGCGCCGCTTCCCGATCCGCCCCAATGCGTTGGGCCTGCTCGCCGGCGCGCTCGAACCATTGAATCGCTTCCGCGCGTCTTCCACGGTATGCGTAGGCGATCGCGGTGACGATGCCGGCTCGTATCGAAGAGATCGGATCGCCCACGTCGAGCAAGGTGGATGCCGTAGAAAGCGCCTCTTCGAAACGTCCCGCGAGAAGCAGCAGGAACGCACGCCGCGAGCGAATCGTCCTCGTGTCGCCCGGCGAGCACGTGCGACAGACGCTTTCGGCCTCCACGCAGAGATTGAGGCCTTCTTCCACGCGCATGTCGGTTTCCGCGAGCTCGATGAGCGCGACGTAGGCGGCGGCGCGTTCGGTATCGTTTGCCGCCAGGAGCAATGCGTGTTGCAGGTTGTCTTGCGCGCGCTCGGAACTTCCGGCGTACGTTTCCGCTAGTCCCAGGCCGATTGCGAGTTTGTACCGGTGCGGGCTTCCCTCTGCGACAAGCGCGTACGCCGCCTGCGCGATGCCGAGTACGCTGCCGGTGTCGCGCACGGCGATCGCCTCGTCGAGCGCGCGAATGCTCCAACTAACCGCTTGGAGTCCGTACCGTGGTCCCGCGTGCAGGAAGTGTACGGCCGCCGCATCGGCGTGGCGTTGTACTTCGGGAAGCACGGCGAGTTCGGCGTGAACATGCATGCGATCCCGTTCGTCGAGGAGGCGTTCTATGACCTCGACGAAAATGCCGTGGGCCAAGGTGTATCCATCGGGTTGCCGGCGCAGCAGCCCGGATACCCATAAGCGTTCGATCGCTTCGGATACGGGCTGTCCGATCGTTCGTGCGAGCGACGGCTCCGGGAGCGCGATTGGATCGGCTAGCGCGAGTATGTCGATTACTTTGCGTTCGATCGCCGGGAGCCGTTCGATTCGCGTCATGACGGCACCCGCGATGTGCCGCATTCCATCCGCTCCCTTTGAAAGCTCTAGAACGGCAAAGGGATTACCTTGCGCGCGGCGCGCGACCACGTGCGGTTCCAGCGGAGAATCGCAAAAGTCCCGTGCCAATGCCAGCGATTCGGGACCGCTGAGGGGACCGACGCGCAGGAGCGAGACCTCGCACCGGGCCGCGTCGAGCATATCGGCCGCCAGGCAGTTGTGGAACTCCGCGTCCCTAGCCGTACCGAGGAGCAAGAACCGCATCGACGGGACGGTCACCGCGAGCGCGGAGAAAGCCGCTACCGATGCCGGATCGGCGGCGTGCAGGTCTTCGACGAGCAGCACGACCGGCCACAGACGCGCGAGTTCTTCGAAAAAAGCGACGGCCGCTGGCACGATACGGCTGACGTCCGTAACGCTTTCGGCGCAATCGTCGTCTCGTAGCCCGATGCGGGCGCGCAGCGTTCGGGAAACGCGCGCGAGCGTAGGGCCGTGCGATCGCAACACTGTTGCCAAAATGGTATCGGAGAGCGCCTCTACGACGGTTTCGATCGCGCGAACGAATGGCCGCAGCGTCGTTCCGCCCGAGCGCTCGCAAGCCGCGTCGAGCACCAGCGCTCCGCGGTCCTGCGCCTCGGCCATGGTTTCGCCCGCCAGGCGCGTCTTGCCGATGCCGGGAGCGCCGACGAGTAGCGCCGTACGGCCGCGTGCGTCGAATGCTTGGTCGAGGAGATCACCCAAACGCGCGATCTCTGCGGCGCGCCCAACAAATCGAGGCGACTCGTTGCGAAACCACAGGGCCGGCGGTTCGGAGCAGATGGAGTTCGCCGTCGTTGCGGTAAACGTTACCGGAGGGATATGTTCGCGACAGCATGCCGTGCCGGAGGTGGCGGAGCGGTGCACCGATCGTACGTGTGAGGCTTCGCTAGCCTGTCCGCGTGCCGCGAGGATCTCCGCAAGAGCGGACGCCACTTCGCAATCTTCGGGGCGGTCGTCAAGAAAGTGGCGCAGCTGCGCCTCGAGGCCGAATTCGTATTGCGCGTGCGGCAGTTGCGCGTAACGGAGCAGCAGG
>JAJXWN010000171.1 GCA_021781595.1 bacterium
CGTGCGCGTGCTGCCGCCCGGTGAGGCCCCCAGCATTCGGGCTGTCGTGGGTACGAATGACGCGGAGATCGCCTATTCGGTGCATGGAAACGTCGTGCGGAGTATCTGTGCGATCGACAATCTCGGCAAGGGTGCTGCCGGGCAGGCAATACAGAACCTCAACATCATGTACGACTATCCGGAGGAGATGGGATTCGATGCTCGCGCGATCGCAGGTTGACGAAAGTGCCGAAACCGTACGATTAATCGCGCTGCGCGGCGGCATCGGCACGGTGCCGGGCGTGCGGCTCGCGGGCGTGCATGCCGGCATCAAGAAGCGTAAGCGCGACCTGGCGCTGATCGCTTTCGAGCGGCCGCAGGTCTGCGCGTTTTCGGTTACGACAAACGAAATCAAGGCCGCACCGTTGCTCGTTAGCGGCGAACACCTGCGCGAGAACGGAGGTGCGATGCAGGCGCTGGTCTGCAATTCGGGTTGCGCTAACGCATGTACCGGCGAACGCGGCGAGCGCGACGCGCGCGCGACGGCCCGCCAGGCCGGCGCGCTCCTGGGAATCGATGCGCGCGCGGTCGTGGTCGCCTCCACCGGAGTTATCGGCGTGCCGCTTCCGATGGACCGCGTCTCAAAGGGCTTGGAACGCGCGGTTACGGAGCTGGAATACGGCGGCAAGGCGGCTTACGACGCAGCCGAGGCAATAATGACGACGGATCGCGTTCCGAAACTGGCGGCTCACGCGTTTTACGAGGGCGCGCGACGCTACGTGGTAGGCGGCATCGCCAAAGGCTCGGGGATGATTGCGCCCGACATGGCTACGATGCTCGCCTTCATAGCGACGGACGTCCCGATGCAGCAGGCGGCCTTGCAAGCGGCTCTCGCGCACTGCGTCGATGAGAGTTTCAACATGATTTCCGTCGATGGGGACATGTCCACCAACGACGCGGTCTACGCATTCGCTCCGCCGGGAGAAGGAGCGGCGCCCGAGAGTTTTGCTACGGCGCTGCAGCAGGTCTGTCTCGACCTCGCTCTGGCGATGGTAGGGGACGGCGAAGGCGCAACCAAGACGCTGACCGTGCACGTGACGGGCGCGCGGGACCGGGCGCAGGCGCGCGCGGTGGCACGCGCCGTCATCAATAGCAACCTGGTGAAAACCGCACTCTACGGCGAGGACCCGAACTGGGGCCGGATCGTGGCGGCGGCCGGAGCGGCTCACGCGTCGCTGGATCCCGCTGCGTGGTCGTTGTACCTGAACGGTAAGGCTTGGGTGGGCGCCGGGGCGATCGAGGTGCTCTCGGAGGCCGAGGCGCATACCGAACTCGAGCAGAGCGGGGTGCGCGTGCAATTGGACCTCGGCTGCGGCCCTGCCGATGCGACCGGTTGGGGCTGCGATCTCTCGCGCGATTACGTGCGCATCAACGCGAGTTATCGCACGTGACGGCGCTCTTGCAGAACTACACCCGCGCGCCGCTGACCTTCGTGCGGGGTGAGGGCTGCGAGCTGATCGACGATCGAGGGGAACGTTACCTAGATTTGATCGGCGGGATCGCGGTCTGCGCGCTCGGGCACGCACATCCGGAGATCGCCCGAGCCGTCGCAAGCCAAGCGGCCACGCTCGTGCACGCGAGCAACCTCTTCGAGCACGAACCGGCTGGCAGGCTGGCGGCGGAGCTCGCACGGCGCTCGGGTTTCGGCCGCGTATTCTTTTGTAACTCCGGTACGGAGGCCAACGAGGCGGCAATCAAACTCGCACGCAAGCATGCGTACCGCCGCGGGGAGATCGAGCGCACGACGATTCTGTCGTGTACGGGCGGTTTTCACGGGCGCACCTTGGGCGCTTTGGCGGCTACGCCGAACGCCGCGTACCAAGAGGGCTTCGGGCCGCTGCCCGGCGGATTTCGCACGACGCCGTTTAACGACGTAGAAGCGCTGGAAAGCAATCTCGACGAGAGCGTTGCCGCATTGCTGATCGAGCCGGTGCAGGGCGAGAGCGGCGTGCATCCGGCCGATCCGGCCTTCCTGCGGGCGGCGCGGCAAATTTGCACGCGGCGGGGTTCGCTCTTGATCTTCGATGAGATCCAATGCGGCATGGGGCGCCTCGGACCGACGTTCGCCTTCCAGTATTTTGGCGTGGAGCCCGACGCAATTACGCTAGCGAAATCGCTGGCAAACGGTCTACCGATCGGCGCGCTGTTGCTGAAGGAGGCGCTCGCCGGGGCGCTGAGGCCGGGCGATCACGGGAGTACCTTCGGCGGTTCGCCGGTTCCGTGCGCGGCTGCGCTCGCGCATCTGCGCGTACGCGACGCGCAGATGCTGGAGGCGCGCGTTCCCGTAGCAAGCGCGCGGCTGTTCGACGGGTTGCGCGCGCTCGCGCTGGGGTACGCCGAGGTGCTCGACGCGCCGCGCGGCCTCGGTCTGCTCATCGGCTTGCCCGTACGCTCTCCCTACGACGCGAACGATCTCGTCGAGGCGTTGCGCGAGCGGCACGTGCTCGCGAACAAAGCGGGCGGCAACACCCTGCGCCTCGCTCCGCCGCTCGTCATAGAGGACGCGCAGATCGATCGAGCGCTCGTCGATCTCGGCGCGGCGACAGACGCCACGCGCCGGCGTTCCAGAATATCCCGTTGAGCGACGCGGTGTCGCCGTGCAGCCGGTCGGTGAAAGCGTTGATCTGGCGCCCCTGGTAGAGCAGGACCAGCGGGAGCTCGCGATAGAGCAGGACTTGCAGTCGCCGGTAGATCGCGATGCGTTTGGCGGGGTCGTAGGTCGTCCGCCCGGCGTAGAGCAGCGCGTCGATGCGTCGATCGCAGATGCGAGACTTGTTGTATCCCGCGGGCGGCACGTGCGAACAGGCAAACTGATCGGTGGTATCGGGATCGTCTCCGTTGATGAACGGGTAGAGCGCCAGATCGAACTTGCCGCCATAGATGGGACCGCCCATAGCGGGCGGCGCGACGAACTGCGTGACGTTGAACTGCTTGAGCGTCACGCCGACGCCGATCGCGCGCTCGTACTGTGCGATGATGTTTCCTGCCATGGCATCGCTCGGCGTGTCGGCCTGAATGATGAGCAGCGGGTCCAGCGCGCGGCCGTCCTTGCGGCGTACACCGCCGGCACCCTTGCTCCAGCCAGCCTGCTCGAGCAGGAGTCGGGCGCGCTTCGGATCGTACGGCACATCCTTGAACGCTTGAGGATCGTAGGCCCAGATGAAAAGCCCACGCCCGGCGTTGCGGCTGTTGAGTGCCCCGCGATAGACCTTGGCTACGAGCGAGGGCGTATCGATGGCCATGGCGATGGCGTGACGCACGCGCGGGTCGCTTGTGAGCGGGCTGCGCGTATTGAAGATGAGCGCGCCGACGGCATCGATCCGGGTGCTTGTAACGCGAATGCCCGGAATGGTTCGCAGCACCGGGTAGTTGCGCGGATCGAGATCGTCGAAGTACCCATCGACTTCGTGCGTGCGCAGTAGGTCGATTGCCGTCGTCGCATCCGGGACGAACCGGATCGTGATCCGCGCGATCTTCGGCTTGCCGCGCCAGTAGTTAGGGTTCGCGCGCATCTCGACACGATCGCCGCGAAGCCACCGGGTCACGACGTACGGGCCCGAGCCGATGGGTTTGGAATCGAACGGGATATCGTTGAAGTTCGGGTAGCGCGCGAGAAGATGCTCGGGAAGGATCGGGTAGCCGTCGGGCGCGAGCACGAGCGTCAGCACCGGTGCGAACGGCCGCTTGAGGTGTAGGACGAGCGTGTAGGAGTTCGGTGCGTCGGCCTGTGCGATGCGGTCGTACCCGTAGCGGCTCTGCACGTCGTTTCGCGGGTCGTTTATCGCGTCGATCGTCCACACACAGTCCCGTGCTGTGAGAGGAACGCCGTCGGCGAAGCGGATGCCCTTGCGGATGTGGTAGACGATGGTGAGGCCGTCCCGGCTGATGCCGCCGTTGCGCAGTGTCGGTACGGTGGTTGCCGCGTCGCCGATGAGATGACCCGCACGGTCGTACTTCAGGAGATAGGAGAAGAGGAGCAGGCCGAGTTCTGAAGACGACGTGCCGTTCTCGAGCTCCGGATTGAGTGACATCGGCTCGTGCTGCTGAGCGATCACGAGAAGGCCTGCCGGCACGGTGAAACGCTCGCCGCGCGCGCATTGCACGAGCAAGACGGCGCCAAGTGCTATGCCCGCAAGCGCAACGACCGCTGTTCGCATTGTCATCCCGAGCTTGTCGAAGGACGAAGGACGAACGGGAGGTTCGGGTCGGCGGAGAGCGCGATTGGGTCGGCGAGCAGGGCATCCCCTTGATAGTATGCGGCTGCGGCGATCATCGCGGCGTTGTCCGTGCAGTACTTCGGCGGCGGAATAAAGGCGTCGACGCCATTGCGTCGCGACCAGTCACGCAGCGCGCGTTGCAGCCCCGAGTTGGCCGCGACGCCGCCCGAGAGCACGACGCTCGTGTACGGGCGGAGGACGAACGCGGCCTCTACGCGCGCTATCAACACGTCGATAACGGCGGCTTGAAAGGCTGCGGCGACGTCTTCGATGCGAGCGCGCTTACCGGCAGCGGATTCGAGGAAGTATCGCACCGAGGTCTTGAGCCCGGAGAACGACATGTCGAGCGTTCCGGCCGGCGCGCGGTTGCGCGGAAATGCGATGGCGCGTGGATCGCCGCGCTGCGCGAGCGCGTCGAGCTGCGGTCCGCCCGGGAATCCGAGCCCAAGGAGGCGTGCAGTCTTGTCGTAGGCTTCACCGGCTGCGTCGTCGCGCGTGCGGCCGATGACGCGCATCGCGGCCGGAGACTCGACTTCGACCAGTTGCGAATGCCCACCCGAGACCAGCAGCGCGAGAAACGGATAGCGCGGGACCTCTCCCTCGCCTAGAAACGAGGCGAAGATGTGCCCGTGCAGATGGTTGACGCCGTAGAGCGGCTTGCGTAGCGCAAACGCCAGCGCTTTGGCCGCGGCGACGCCGACCACCAAGCTGCCGATCAGCCCCGGACCGCGCGTGACGGCGATCGCGTCGAT
>JAJXWN010000172.1 GCA_021781595.1 bacterium
GCCCCGCATGCAGCGTCTCGAGCGAAACTTTACGATGAACAGCGCGTGCGGCGTCTGCGGTAAGGCAACGATCGATGGGCTCCGAACGGGTCGCGCACCGCTGGACGACGGGTTCGAGATCGAGCTCGAAGCGATTCTCGCAATGTCAGACCGTATGCGATCGGCCCAGCATCTCTTCGCGAGCACCGGAGGATTGCACGCCGTAGCGCTCTTCGATCGCTGCGGCGACCTCGTGGCGGTGCGCGAGGACGTCGGCCGCCACAACGCCTTCGACAAGATCGTCGGATGGGGACTGATGGGAAGGCGCCTGCCGTTCTCCGATTGTGCCGCACTGGTCAGCGGGCGCGCGAGCTACGAGTTGGTGCAGAAGAGCGTGGCCGCAGGTATCAGCGTGCTTTCGGCAGTCTCCGCGCCCAGCAGTTTAGCCGTAGCGCTAGCTCGCGAATTCAACGTAACGCTGGTCGGCTTCGTGCGCGGTTCACGCTGCAACGTCTACAGCGCCCCCACCCGCGTCAAACCGGCGCGGACTCGATCAGAAACGAGCGCAGAAGAGCGTTGAACTCCTGTGGACGATCCACGTTGCAGACGTGTCCGGCACCTTCGATAACCTCGAGGCGAGCCCCGGCGATACCAAGGGCGATCTCTTGCGAAAGCACGAGTGGCGCGACCGTATCCAGCTCGCCGCAGACGACGAGCGTGGAAGCCGTGATGCTGCCGAGCAGCGCTCTGTAATCTCCGGTCCACGTTGCCTTCGTCGCGGCGAGATATGACGGCACCGACTTGCGCCCCATCTGCTCGAGTGTCTCGGCCAACCGGTCGGGCGGCAAATTCAGGCGCGCGACCCGCTTGCGCGTAAAGGCGTCCATGCTGCCGGCCGCACGCACGTCGTCGGCGATGGCCCGCGCATGCGCCTGCGCTCCAGGATAGGCTGCGAACGTCCCGGCCAGTGTCAGCGAGATCACGCGCTCGGGGGCCTGGCGCCAGAGTTCGAAGGCCACGACGCCTCCGAGGCTGCAGCCGACGAAGTGGAACTGCGCGATCCCCGCTGCATCCGCGATCGCCAGCACGTCGTTAGCGAACCCCACGCGCGTGATGAGGTCAGGATCGGGATCCTTCGCCGCGCCGTTGCCGCGCAGTTCTACCGCAAAACACTGGAACGTATCGCCGAACGCCCGTAACTGGTCGTCCCAAGCGGCGGCGGTCGATCCGACGCCATGGACGAAAACGATCGCCGGGCCGCTGCCGCCCGCATGCCTGGCCGCCACCAGTGGGCCGTCGGAGGCTTGGCCCCACATCGTTGCAATCATAGGCTGCGTTTTCGACGGCGCCGAAGAGCCCTCCGCCGCCGGCCGGAGGAGGGCCGTTGCCGAGATCGCTTCAGAACAGGCATGAACCGGCCGGGCCGTTGTGGGAAGTAGCGGCGTGACGAAAACGAGACTGCGCCCTCAGATCTTCAACCTGCCGGTCGAAAAGATGCGTGACGGCTATTATTCCGATACGTACTTCAATCGCGCTCGCCGGATCCTCGACCTGGATGGGTACCATCCTCGAATGCGCATGCAGGTCTTTCAACGCAGCGCCGCGGTGCTCTGCGGCATCGACGAGGCGCTAGCGATCGTGCGCCTCTGCTCGGGGCACAGCGACGCCGCCGGGACGTGGCACGACGGTTGGGGCGAATTGCGGGTTAGCGCGCTCTTCGACGGCGATACGATCGAGCCATACGAGACGGTGATGACCATCGAGGGGGATTACTCGTTATACGCGCATCTCGAGACCTGCTATCTGGGCGTTCTTTCGCGCCGCACGCGCATCGCGACCAACGCGCGCGCCATCGTCGCTGCAGCTGACGGCAAGCAAGTCTTGTTCTTTCCGGCGCGATTCGACCACCATTTGGTACAGACCGGCGATGGCTACGCGGCCTATATCTCTGGTGCGCTCGGCGTCTCTACCGACGCGAACGCCGAATGGTGGGGCGCGCGCGGAATGGGCACGGTGCCGCACGCCTTGATCGCTGCTTACGGAGGCGACACGGTGCTGGCAACCAAGAAGTTTGCCGATTGCGCAACCGACGACGTGCACGTCATCGCGCTGGTCGATTTCGACAACGATTGCGTCACAACGAGTCTCAACGTCTCGCGCGCGCTCGGGCGGCGGCTCTGGGGGGTTCGCCTCGACACGTCGGGAACGCTGGTGGACCGGTCGATATGGAACGAGATGGGTACGTTCAAACCGACGGGCGTGATTCCGCAACTCGTATGGAACGTACGCCGCGCGCTGGACGGCGAGGGTTTTCAGTACGTTAAAATCGTCGTGAGTGGGGGTTTCTCTCCCGAACGCATTCGCGAGTTCGAACGCGACCGGGTGCCGGTCGATGCGTATGCCGTCGGCAGCGCCTTTTTCGCACATTCGGGGCGTTACGACTTTACGGCCGACATCGTCGCGCTCGAGCGAGACGGTGCCTGGCACGAGTGTCATAAAGTCGGTCGTCCCGAGCGGCCGAACCCTCGTCTGCAACTCGTCGCGGATCTTTGATGCCGCTTCTCGAGATGCGCGACGCGTCGTTTACGCGCGACGGTACGACGATCGTGCATCCGTTGAGCCTGCATCTGGAACGCAGCGAACGGCTCGCGCTCCCGTTCTCCTCCACGCGGGAGGCGGCAACCGTAGCGCTACTGGCGGCCGGTATCGTCAAAGCGACGCACGGCCGGGTCTTCATATCGGAGTTCGACCCACGCATTCAGCCGGTCCAAGCCAAGCGGCTCGTCGGATACGTTCCGTACGATGCAGTCGCGCACGAGTTCGCGACGTTCGAAGACTACGTCACCTATCGCTCCGCGCTCTGGGCCATGGACTCCGGTTCCGCAGTCGACCTGGCGCGCGCGCTCCTGGCACGGCTCGACGGCGTTCACGAAGCTTTTGCGCGCCCGCTAATCGGTGCGCTCGTCGGCCATCCCGCGCTGTTGGTATTGGATAGGCCGCTGGCGCTCTACGCGCCGCAGGTCGCGCGCGTCACGAGCGGCCTTGCGATCTTTTCGACGCACGCGTCCGGCGAACAAGCACGCGCCTTCGAGGATGCGTACGCACGGGCGGCAACCCCGGCATGAACAGAGCCGCGATGCTCGAGATCGTCGTCACGCGCTTGCGCAAGGACCGCCGCCTACTCTTGTTGGCCTGCGCGGCTGCGGCGATCGTAGGCTTCTTGCAACCGCACGCCATCGCCACCGGCGGCGATCCGTTTGCTCGCGATCTCCTCACCCGTAACGTGTGGATCGCCGGGCCGATCTTCTTCGGCACGTGGCTCGGCGTCGTTGTCGCGCTCGCGCAACGCGGAACCGGCCGCCTGCGCGAGATCGAACTATGCGAACAAGCTGCGCCGCTCTATGGCCGCGAGTTGGCTCGCGCCACGGCGCTCGTGCCGTGCATCATCGTAACGCTTGCGTCGTTGCTGTACTGGTTCGTGCAATTCGTTACGGGTCTCGCGGCTCCGCCGGCCTTTTTCGTGCTTTCGCTGGCCACGGTACTGGCGAGTACGCTGGTCGCGCTCTCGGCGACGCTGCGACGAGGTGCCGCACGCTTTCTTTACGTCGCGTCGGCTTTCGGCGTGGCGACGATATCGTATCTCCTCGCCGTCTACGGCGACACACTCGGCCCGCACCCGCCGCGCAACGCCGGGCACTACTACGATTTCGTCGGCGTCGTATCGGTTCTTGTTTTCTGCACGTTCATCGCATTCGCCGCGCTACGGCAGTACGGCGAGGCTCTCGCGCGCTACGACCCCGTGCCCGATGCGTGAACGCGAGCTCGGCGTCAGACGGCGGCGGCCGACGACGCCGACGCGAGTTTCTCCAGAACCGCTCGGTTGAACTGCGACATGTCCTCGGGATCGCGCGAAGCTACCCAGTTACCGTCGTGGACGACCGCCTGGTCGCGGTAGAGGCCGCCTGCGTTGCGGATGTCGTCCGCGATCGAGTGCGCGCCCGTCAACTGCCGGCCGCGGACGATCTGTGCAGAGATCAGCACGTGCGGTCCGTGGCCAACGACGAAGATGGGCTTCTTCGCCGTATCGAACTCGCGTACGAAACGCTGAACTTCCTTGTTCGTACGAATGCGATCGGGCGAGGAACCGCCGGGGATCAGCAGCGCGTCGAAATCGTCGGCCGTACAATCGGCGACGAGTTCCTCCGCTTTGACGCCGACGCCGTCCTCCAAACCGCGCCTAGCGCGAATGCGCTGCCGGGACTTCTCGTCGACACCGACGATCGTAACGATAGCCCCGGCCTCCTCGAGGGCGTGCTGGGGCTCGGTGAGTTCTGATTCTTCGAAACCGTCGCCGATCAGAGCGGCGATTCGTTTACCTTCGACTGATTGCATCCGCCTTCGATTCTCTGTCGGTCCCCGCGCTCCCGGTTGCCCGCCGCTTACAACGAGCCGCCGGTCTGTTGGACGGCTACCCGCAAGAGGTACGCCAACTCGAGTTCGACCTTCCCCGCGCCATCGAGCAGTTCGTCGTCCAGGAGCGCCCGCAGGCTCGGGTTGCGCCTGGTCATGTCGGTCTCGGGGACGGGGTGGCGTGGGTTGATCTCGCGCATGTATATCCGGGCGTCGTACCGGATCTGCCCTTCGGGCAGAAAATAGAGCGGATCCAAACCGGAGGCATAGGCATCAAGCGAAAGGATGCCGGTACGTTGGAGGAACTCGATCGGGCGGCTGCGCAGAGCGGCAGCCAAGCGGCCAAGGGCGCTCACCGTCAAGCGGTGCTCCCCTGCGAACACCTGCGCGAGTTCCCCATCGGAGAGGGCGGCGGCGGAAGCGAGCTTCGCGTCGGAGACCCCACGCTCGGCCGCAAGCGCACGAAGACCCGCGGCAAAGACGGGGCCCCCGGCGGTGCCACCGGTGCCGTCCCACGAGGGAGATTCGGATTGATTCACACGACCGGCTCCCGGCTCACGTAGATGTCGCGTCCTGCTTGCCGTACGGCGTACCGGTCGATCGAGGCGAACTCG
>JAJXWN010000173.1 GCA_021781595.1 bacterium
CGCGCGTCGAACGCCTCGCCCGGCAGCCTATCAGAACTTGACGATATGAAAGCCCCAGAAAAAGAGCACGACCGAACTCGCGCCTAGCAGTGCGCCGGCGAGCACTTGCAGGAGGCTGTGTGCCTTCAAATACATGCGCGCCCAGCAGACCATTGGAATCAACACCAGGAACGGCAGCGGCTGCTGCCCGTACAGCAGCAAGAGTGCGACCAGCGGTGCGGTGATGCCGAGCGCGTGCGTGCTGATCTTCCAGTAGCGCGTGATATACTGCACCACGATCGAACTGAGCGTGTAGCCCGCCATCGCCGCGATCAAGAGCGTCGGCGCCGCTATCACCCAGAGTACGATGGTGCCGAGCAGATACGAGATGACGAATGCCCCGAAGACCTGCTCGCGCTCTTCGCGGATCGACATGTCCAGATCCGAGATGCGATCGGTTGCGTACAGCCAGAAGACGTAGAGCATCGGCCCGATCGACGTAAAGGACGTCGTCAGGAGCAGCAGCCACCAGAAGTCTTGGGCGCCGGTGGCTTGCATGTGCGCGAGAATGACGAAGAGCGCGAGCGACGTCAAGAACGGATTGAAGACGGTCGAGAGGATCTTCGCTAGGTCGCGCCAGACGCGCCGGTTCTTGAGCGGAACCGGCGCGAGCAGTTGGGGCTGCTCGAGCATCACGCCTACTAGCCCCGCCGGTAGCGCCAATCCTGCCGGGGGCGGACGGCGAGGGAGCATATCAGGACATCGGAGCCTCGTGGAAGAAGCCCCACCCCAGCGAATGGTTATCGAACGCATCTCAACGCCCGCCGACCTCAAGGGGCTGCCGCGAGCCGATCTGGACACGCTCGCTCGGGAGATCCGCGAGCTCCTGATTCGCACCTGCGCGAGCAACGGCGGGCATCTCGCACCGAACCTCGGTGTCGTCGAGCTCACACTGGCGCTCCACCGCGTGCTCGATCTCTGCCGCGACAAGCTCGTTTGGGACGTGAGCCACCAGGCGTACGTGCACAAGATTCTCACCGGGCGGCGCGATCGTTTTTCGACGATCCGAAGAGGCGGCGGCCTCTCGGGTTTCGCCATGCGGAGCGAGTCTCCGTACGACCACTTTGGCGCCGGGCACGCCAGCACGAGCGTCTCCGCAGCGCTCGGCATGGCTCTCGCCCGGGATCTCGCGCGCCGGGACGAAACGATCGTCGCAGTGCTCGGCGACGGTGCGCTTACGGGCGGGCTCGCATACGAAGCGCTCAACAACGCGGGCCAGCTGCCCACGAACTTCATCGTCGTGCTGAACGACAACGAGATGTCGATAGCGCCCAACGTCGGATCCATCGCCTCGTACCTCTCGATGCTCCGGAGCAAGCCGGTCGTGAACTTCGCGCGCGAGAAGGCCAAGGGCGTGCTCGGACACATCCCCTTCGGGGGCACCGCCAAGAAAGCGCTCGAGTCCGCCGAGTTTGCGGCCATGCGGTTCGTCGCGCCGGCTGAAAAGGCAGCCGTCATCTTCGAAGAACTCGGTTTCCGGTACCTCGGACCGGTCGACGGCCACAACCTGGACGCACTCGTAGACGCGCTTGAGACGGCCAAGTGCGTGGCGGGACCCGTGCTGCTCCACGCGCGCACCGTGAAGGGCAGGGGCTACGAACCGGCGGAGCGCGATGCGCGGAGGTTCCATGGGATCGGCGCCTTCAATCTCGACGAAGGCATGGCGGCCGCCGCGCCGCGGATCGAGATTCCCAAGCCGGCGCCCCGGCCGACGTTCTCCGACGCCTTCGGCACCGCACTGACGGCGATCGCGGAGCGAGACGCGCGCATCATCGGTATCACGGCCGCCATGCCGGACGGAACCAAACTCTCGACCTTTGCCAAACGCTTTCCGCACCGGTACTTCGATGTCGGCATCGCCGAAGCGCATGCGGTTTGCTTCGCCGCCGGCGCCGCGAGCGCGGGTCTGCGCCCGGTCTGTGCGATCTACTCGACGTTCCTGCAGCGCGCATACGACCAAATCGTCCACGACGTGAGCGTGCAGAACCTTCCGGTCGTCTTCTGCATGGACCGTGCCGGGTTTGTCGGCGACGATGGCCCGACCCACATGGGCTTATACGACATTGCGTTCCTCCGGACGCTGCCCAACATGACGTTGATGGCACCGCGCAGCGAAGCTGAGCTGCTGCCGATGCTCGAGCACGCCTTTACCCTCGGCACCCCGGTCGCCATACGCTACCCGCGCGGCTCCACGAGCGGCCGCCACGCGGAGCCGCCCGCAGCGGTCGAGCAAGGGCGCGCCGAGGTCTTACGGCACGGAGGTGGCGTCGCAATCCTCGCGTACGGGAACACCGTCGACGTTGCGCTGGACGCCTACGGCTTGCTCGCGGCGAGCGCCGCTCAGGAGATGCTTCCGACCGTGGTCAACGCGCGTTTCGCCAAGCCGATCGACGGGCAGTTGATCGAGGAGCTCGCACACGAACACCGGCGCTTTCTGACGCTCGAGGAGCACGCACTCGCAGGCGGCTTCGGCTCGGCGGTCGTAGAGTGGGTTGCGGACCATGGGCTTGGGATAGCAGTCGAGCGCGTCGGCGTGCCGAACGTCCTGGTCGCGCACGACTCGCAGGAGGCGCAGCGGGAACGTTTCGGGTTGAGTGCCGGCGGCGTGGCCGGGCGCGTCGCCGCGGCGCTTGTGGCACCGGTGTGTCCGTGATACAATCCCCGGCGATTATGCCGGGCCACCTTCTTCCCTTAAGGTACATGTGAATTGATTTCGCTGCTGCTCGCTGCGACGGCCCCGGCCGCTCCGCCAATCCCCACCCAGCAAGTCCAGATCCCTCCGGTCGCCGTGCAGAACCAGACGTGGTTTCAAGACCACGCCGCCTGGTTGACGCATACGCTGGCCGGCGGCTTCATCGTTGCGGCGGTGGCGCTGATCGTCTTGCTTGCCGTGCAGACTACGAAGCAAGAGGGTCTCTCCGGCACCATCGGCGGGCGCGTCGAGTCGGCCTATAGCCGCATGGGTGCCGAGGACCAACTCAAACGGATCACCGGCGTCGTCGCGATCGCCTTCGTGGTCATCGGCACGATCCTGGCGCTGACCGGAATCTAGAGCCTTCGATGGCCTTACTCGAGATCAAGAATCTTCGCACCACCTTCCGAACCGAAGACGGCGAGGTAACGGCGGTCAACGGCCTTTCGTTTGGGCTGGAAGCGGGGTCGACGCTCGGTATCGTCGGCGAGTCCGGTTCCGGGAAATCGGTGACCGCCCTCTCGATCATGCGGCTGCTGCCTAGGAGCGCCGCGGTCACCGCCGACGGCGTGCTGTTCGAGGAGCAGGATTTGCTGAAGAAGAGCGAAGGCGAGATGCGGAAGATCCGCGGTCACCGGATTGCGATGATCTTTCAGGACCCGATGACTTCGCTCAACCCGGTTCTCACCGTGGGCGAACAGATATCCGAAGCGGTGCAGGCCCACCTCGGCTACAACCGGCACGACGCGCGCGACAAGACCGTAGAGATGTTGAAGAAAGTCCGCATCCCGGCACCGGAAAAACGCGTGCACGAGTATCCCCACCAGTTCTCGGGCGGGATGCGCCAGCGCGTAATGATCGCGATGGCGCTCTCGTGCGATCCGACGCTGCTCATCGCGGACGAACCGACCACAGCGCTCGACGTGACGATTCAAGCGCAGATTCTGGAACTCATGAACGAGATGCAGGCCGAGACGGGTGCGGCGATCATCATGATCACCCACGATCTGGGCATCGTGGCCGAGGTCTGCGCGAACGTGCTGGTGATGTACGGCGGAAACTTGGTGGAGTACGGTTCGGCAGCCCAGATCTTCGACAACCCGAAGATGCCGTACACCCAAGGCCTGCTCTCCTCGCTGCCGCGTCTGGATATCTCCGAACGCAAGCGCCTTGAGCCGATTCCGGGCCAGCCGCCTAACCTGTTTCGCTTGCCTCCGGGGTGCGCGTTCGCGCCGCGCTGCAAGTTTCGCATGCCGATCTGCAGCGAGCCGGTGCCGCTCTTCAGCTTCGATGCAGGCCACGTCGCACGCTGTATGCTCTACGACGAACGCGCCAAACGGGCTACTGCCGGAAAGACCGAAGCATGACGACGGAAGCCGCGCAGATGCCGGGACCCAATGCCGTGGCGTCGGCGAGCCTCATCGAGGTTCGAGATCTTTGCAAGCACTTTCCGATCCATGCCGGTCTGCTCTCGCGCCACGTCGGCGACGTCAAAGCGGTCGACGGCGTCGATTTTTCGATCGCGCAGGGCGAGACGCTCGGTTTGGTCGGCGAATCGGGCTCGGGCAAGACGACGATCGGCCGCGTGATCCTGCGGCTTCTGCCGGCGACCAGCGGCGAGGTGCTTTTCGAGGGCCGCGACGTCGTTCATATGCGCCGCGGCGATATTCGCCGGCTCCGCAAAGAGATGCAGATCATCTTTCAAGATCCTTTCGCCTCCCTCAATCCGCGCATGACGGTCCGCGAGATCGTCGGCGAACCGTTGCGGATCCATCATCTGGCAGAGGGTCGCGGGGTGGACGAGCGTGTCGGCGAGCTGTTGAAAATGGTGGGACTGCAGCCGTATCATGCCAACCGGTATCCGCATGAGTTTTCCGGAGGCCAGCGCCAGCGCATCGGCATTGCCCGCGCGCTCGCCGTCGATCCGAAGTTCATCGTCTGCGACGAACCGGTCTCCGCGCTCGACGTCTCGATTCAAGCCCAGGTTATAAATCTGCTGGAAGACCTGCAGCAGCAGTTGGGGCTGACGTACCTTTTTATCGCGCACGACCTTTCGGTGGTTCGCCACATCAGCACGCGCGTCGCGGTTATGTACGTCGGGAAGATCATGGAGATCGCCGATCGCGACGATCTTTACGAAAATCCCCTACACCCCTACACCCAGGCGCTGCTCAGTGCGATTCCGATTCCGGATCCGCACGTCGAGTCGCGGCGCAAGCGCATCGTGCTGACCGGCGACATCCCC
>JAJXWN010000174.1 GCA_021781595.1 bacterium
CTCAAGATCTCGAGCGATCCCAGCCGCATCTGCGCAACAAAGGTCATCGCGCCACGCTTCGGTTCACGCTTGCAACGCCTCGCATCGCAGTTGCGTGTTTCCAAAGGCCACCACGTCTCCCGGCCGCAGGCGCCGGTCGGCGACGCGCTCCCCGTTCACAAACGTGCCGTTCGTGGAACCGAGGTCGCGCACTACGGGGCCCTCGGCGTCCGTCTCGACGACCGCGTGGTTGCGCGAGACGCTGGGGTCGACCAAGAATATCTCACGGTCGCGGCTGCGTCCGACGCGCGTCGAGGTTCCCAGCGCGAAGACCGCGTCGGGGGGAACGCCTTTGACCATGCGCAGGATGTACCGCGTCGGAGCCGGCGCTTTGCGCCGAGCTCGCTCCGGCTCGCTTTGAACGACGTCGATCTCCATCGCGCCGGCCACGATCTCATCATCCGCAAAGAGCGTCACCTGCGGTTCGCGCCGCAGCCCGATTCCGACCCGTCCGGCCATATCGGAGAGCAGCGCGCTCCATTCGTGCTGCAGGTAATCGCGATGAGGCGCGAGGCGCTCGAAATCCGCCGGATTGACGTAGACTTCGTACGTGTCCGGAGCGCGCATCTGCCGGTCGTCGCCGTCGGTTCTCGCTTCCATCGTCGACACCAGCTTCCGCGCGATCTGCGCGGGTTCCAAGTCGCTGGGAAAGGTCTTCGCGAACGCGCGTTCGATGAACGCGGCGCACGACTCCTCGATCCGCGCGAACCAGCTCACCGCGCCGTCCTCTCCAAACAGGCGATAAAGAATCCGTCGCGCCCATCCAAGCCGGGCGCAACGACGAGGTCACCCCTGGTGTTCCGGAGGAACGCACACCGCGCGGGAGTCGTACCACGCGAGAAATCCGGCCGCGACAAGAACGCTTGGACGACCTCCGTGGTTTCGCGAGGATCGGTCGAACAGACGGCATAGACGAGCGTTCCGCCTTCGGCCACACGCTCGGCCAAGGCGGCCAGGAGCTCGCGCTGCGCGCCGGCCAAACGTTCGCCGTCGTCGTGCCGTTTGCGCCACCTCGCCTCAGGATGGCGCGCTACGACGCCGACGCCCGAACACGGGGCGTCCAGCAAGACGCGGTCGAAGGTTCGCCCGGCCGAGAACCGCGCCGCGTCGCCCGTGACGACCGACGCGGCCACGCCCGCCGCCGGCAAGCGCTCGGCGAGAATGGCCGACTTGCGCGCATCGCGGTCGACGCAAACCAGCGAACCTTCGCCACCGAGTCGCGCCGCGATCTGCAGCGCCTTGTTCCCGCGGCCGCTGCACGCATCGAGAACCCAGTCGCCGGGCTGCGGATTCAAGACGTCGACCGGTATCGCCGACGCTTCACTCTGCACCCACCACCTCCCCGCAGCGGTGCGTTCGCTCGCCCGGGCGAGCGCCGCGTCCCCGACGAGCACCGCGTCCTCGGCCAGCGGCGAAGATTCCGCGCTGCTGCCGCGTTCGGCAAACCAGGCGCGCACGGTATCGCGCGTATCGCGCGTGCGGTTTACGGCGACGGCGCTCTGCGCGGGTTTATTGCACCCGTCGAGAACCGCTTCGAGGCGTTCCGCGCCGAACGTCTCCCGCAACTGGCGAACCAGCCACGTTGGGAACGAGTAGGCGGTACCCAGAAAGTCGCTTTCGTCATCGAAGAGTTCGCGACGCGGCGGAGACGGCCGGTCGCGCAGGAAGGTCCGCAGCACGGCGTTGACGAGTCCGGCGGTCCCGCGATGCCCGTATCGCTTTGCCAGGCCCACGAACTCGCTCACGGTCGCATGTTCGCGCGCGCCCGAAAAGACGAGCTCGTAGACGGCTAGCCGCAGGATCTCGGCAATGACCGGCGGGAGCGGCTTCCCGCGGGCTCCGACGTACGGGCGCACGTACCAGTCGAGCGTCCGGCGCATCTTGATCGCACCGTACGCCAACTGCGTTGCGAACGCACGGTCGCGCGCATCGAGAGCCCCCTTCCGCAAACGATAGTCGAGCGCTTCTTGAGCGCTTCGCTCGATGGGCACCGCTACGGCGGGAAAGACGTCTCGCACCACTGCGAGCGCCGTTTCACGAGCGTTCATCGCGCCAGGCTTTGCGCGAAGGCGCGCCCCGTCGCGATCCCGCGGTTGGGCGCGACGAGCGCGGTGACCGCGACGGTGCCATCCCCGCACGCAACGAGCAGCGCTTCGCCGCGCGTCCCCAGGATCGTGCCCGGCGGCGCGCCGGCGTGTCCCTCGGCGCGTGCTGCGCGCAGGAGTTTGACCGTCATTCCGGCGAGCCGCGCGCGAGCCGCCGGCTGCGGAGAGAACGCGCGCGTTACGTTCGCGATATGCTCGGCGGACCACGACCAATCGATGGTGAGCCCCTCTTTCGCCGGCAGCCGCGTCGCAGTGGGCTCACCCGTCTGCGGGACCGCCGCGAACGCTTCGCCTCCGGCGGCATCGATCGCACGCCCGAGCAGCCGCGCGCCCAGCGCCGCGAGCCGCTCGTGCAGTTCGCCGTACGTCTCCTCCGCACCGATCGCCGTAGGTTCCGCAAGCACGATATCGCCCGTATCCGTGCCCGCATCCATGAGGATGATACTTACGCCGGTCTCGACCGCGCCTTCGACGAGCGCGCTCTGTATGGGCGTCGCGCCGCGATAGCGCGGCAGCAGGCTCGGATGGACGTTCAAAGCGCCGAGTCTCGGCAGATCGAGGAGCGACTGCGGAAGAATTCGTCCGTATGCGGCCAACACGAAAAGATCGTAACGCCGGCCCGCGAGCGACGCCGCGAACTCGCGGAGGGAGAGCGGCTCGTACACCGGAGCCCCGATCTCCAGCGCCGCCAGCTTGACAGGCGTCGGGCGTAGCCGCCATCCGCGACCGGCCGGACGATCGGGCTGCGTCACCACACCGGCGAGCTGCGTGCGCTCCGCAAGGGCGCGCAGGCTCGGGACGGCGAACGCGCTCGTTCCAAAAAAAAGCGTCTGCACGAAATCGCTAAAGCGAGCCGGCCGATTCGGCCGTCTCGACTTCTTCTTCTTCCGTCCGCGCCTTGCGCACGTTCTTAGCGCGGTCGACGTACAAGACTCCGTTGAGGTGGTCGATTTCGTGCTGCAGACAGGTTGCGAAAAGACCCGTCCCTTCGAGTTGGATCTTCGCACCGTCTCGATCCAGGCCCGTCACGATGACGCGTTCGAAGCGCGCTATCTCGCCGACGTAGCCCGGCACCGAGAGACATCCTTCCAGCGACTCGACCTCGCCTTCGGTTCGCTCGAGCTTCGGGTTGATCACCACGAAAGGGCCGTGTGCTGGGTCGTCGTCGTGAAGGTCCACCGTGAACAAGCGCTTCGAGACGTTGACCTGCGGCGCCGCCAGACCGATGCCCGGCGCGTCGTACATCGTTACGAACATATCGTCGATCAACTGCTGAAACAGCGGGTCGTGGATCTCCTTGATGTCGACCTTCTTCGCTACTCTGCGCAGCGTTGGATGCCCGTCGGTAATGATGCTTCGCACGTAGGCCATGGCCGTACTATTCTACCCCACAGGTCAAATTGCCGTCAGGCTACAAGATGTAGTTCGTGAGTTCGGCATCGCGGACGACGTCTTGCAGTTTGGCGCGCACGTAGTCGCCGTCGACGGTGACGCTACCGCCTTTCTCGGGCGCTTCGTAACTAACGTCCTCGAGCAGGCGCTCTAGGACGGTGTGCAGCCGGCGAGCCCCGATGTTCTCGCTCTGTTCGTTCACCTGCATGGCGAATTCCGCGATCTGGTCCACCGCGTCGGGCCGAAAGTCGAGCGTCACGTTTTCGGTGGCGAGCAGCGCCTTGTACTGTTCGATCAGCGCGTTTTGGGGCTGCGTGAGTATCGTCTTGAAATCCTCGGCCGTAAGCGAGTCGAGCTCGACGCGGATGGGGAAGCGGCCCTGCAGTTCGGGAATCAAATCGGAGGGCTTGCTGATATGAAACGCGCCGGCGGCAATGAACAGCACGTGATCGGTTTTTATCGCGCCGTGCTTCGTATTCACCGTGCAGCCTTCGACGATCGGAAGGATGTCGCGTTGCACGCCTTCGCGCGAAACGTCGGGTCCGCGCGATCCTTCGCGGCCCGCGACTTTGTCGATCTCGTCGATGAAGACGATGCCGTGTTCGCCCGCCCGCCGCAACGCTTCGCGCTTGACCGCGTCCGCATCGATGAGCTTGCCGGCCTCCTCCTGCGCGAAGATGCGGCGCGCCTCCGCGACCGTCACCCGTTTGCTCACGCGCTTCTTGGGCAGTATGCCGCCCAGCATCTCTCCCAAGTCTCCGCCCGCACCGCCTTCGAAGTTGCCGCCCACCAAGCCTACGGGAATGCTCGGCGACTCCTCGACCTCAATCTCGACGAGGCGAACGTCGTAGAATCCGCGATCGACGTCCGCGCGCGCCTGGTCGCGCACGCGTTGTGCGTCGGCCGTTGGAGCCCCGGGCGGCGGCGCCGGCGGCGGCTGCGCCGGCGTGAAGTTACTGCCGAAGATCGACCCGAGCGTTGCCGCAAACGGATTGCCCGGCGTCTGGGCGGCGGGCGGGCGGGTCTCGGGATGGAGCAGGTCGATCACACGTTCGACCGCCATGCGCGCGGCCAAATCCTTGACGTCCTCGCGGCGCTCTTCCATCACCGTGCGAACCGCTTGCTCGACGAGATCGCGAACCATCGATTCCACGTCGCGCCCTACATAGCCGACCTCGGTGTACTTGGTCGCCTCGACCTTGACGAACGGCGCGCCGGCCAGCTTCGCCAGCCGCCGCGCGATCTCGGTCTTTCCGACGCCGGTCGGTCCGATCATCAGGATGTTCTTCGGCACGATATCCTCGCGCATCTCGGGCCGTACGCGCGAGCGGCGGTAGCGGTTTCGCATCGCAATGGCGACGGCGCGCTTGGCCTTGGCCTGGCCGACGATGTACTTGTCCAAGGCCGCGACGATGGCGCGCGGAGTCAGTTCGGCGAG
>JAJXWN010000009.1 GCA_021781595.1 bacterium
CCAAAACGTTACGGTCGTTCCGCCTGAGACGCTGAATCGGCCGCCGCCGGAGTTGCCGCTGAACGGCGTGTAACTGTACGGCTGGTTTGCATTCATGCCGTAGTACTGCGCGACGTCTTGCGCCTCACTACCGCACGTTACCGCCGCGACGCTTGCCTGCACCGGCTGCGCGCCCGTCGCGGGAGTCGGGTGGTCCGCGCTCGTGACGTAGAACGTGCAGCCCGGTGTCACGGCGACCGAACCGACGCCATCGCTCGCTGTCGGACCGGAACGAGTCCATTGTCCCCACGACAGGTACGACCCACATGTGTACTTGTAGACGCTGAACGTGCCGCTGTACCCAGGCTCGCTCGCGTAGACGTTCGGGGCGCCGGTGTAGCAGCCGTTCGCGTCGGTACCGATGCGCGCGTCGTTGGCGTCGAGCGCGCCGTTCGCGCTGTAGGCATACGCGCCGCTACACGAACTAGGCGGCGGCGTTGTTGAAGGCGCCGGCGCTGCCGTGGGCGTTGCAGTCGGAGCGATCGACGGCGTGGGAGTCGGAGGCCGGGCGCTCGGATGCGGGAAGGGGTTATACGCGAGCGCCGTACTTCGCGCGTCTGCGATGCCGCCGCCGAGGGCGCGGTTGACGATCTGCGCGAGTCGCCGGGAAGGTGGAACGTACGCGATGCCCGCGCTCGCGAACGCGATCCGGGCCGGCACGACCGTAAGCGAGCCGCCGGGCTTGGGCGTGTAGCGTAAGACGATCGTGAATCCGCTGGGTGCGGTGCCCGTGGCGAGCAGCAGCGTGCTATCGACGCCGGCTCCGGCGACGTGAACGCGGGTGAGCTGATTCCCCCCGAGTACGGCGTTACCGTAGCCCAGGGCGACGCGTTCGTCGCGGATCGCAGCGTTCGCGAAGAGTGGGTCGTAGATCGCGCTGCCCGTCCGCGTGAGATCGCTCGCGGGCAGCGTCTGCGCGGAGAACGCCGTTACGCCTTCGATCGGCGTGCCGTCCGGGACGTTCGCTCCTCCCGGGGCGTAGCGGTATTCTTGCAGGTGCAAGGCAGTCGCGTCGTAATCGTACGCCCAAAAATGCGCTCGGCCGGCGCCGTCCTTCGTAAAGAAATCGAGTTCGTGTCCGTCGGCATTGGACTTGCCGAAGAGATCGGTTGCCGGCGTAAAGATCGACCAAGCGGATGCGGCCTCGGCCTCCCAGCGATTCAGAGCGGCGCCGAGCTGCGAATGCTCGGCGTCGCGAACGTTCAATCGCTGGTTCCAGGTGACGACGGCGTGCGTCGCGGCCAGCGCCGCAAGCATCGCGACGATGAAGATCGCGATGCTCACAACCACTTCGACCAGCGTGAAGCCGCGCCGTGCGCTGTGCATTAGGGGGACCATTGCGGCGATTGCGCGTTGCCGTTCTGCCAGGCGCCGCTCCGCAGCTGCGTGCCGTCGGTGCATGCGTTGCTGGCGGCGTTCACGTATGCGATACGGATGAGGGTGTCGGCGGCATTCGGTGGGCCAGACGCGGTGGGGACGGGAGTTGCGCAGGCTGACGCCGGTGCGTTGGGCGGCGCTATGCCGCCCTCGTCGCCTTCGGATGTGGCGCGAGCGGCGTCGTCGATCGAGCCGTCGCGCGTTCCGGTGACCGCGGCGTAGGGAGCGACCGCAAAGGTTCGCAACGTTACCGTCCGCACGCGTGCGAGCAGCGTGCTGCCGTCGGCGCCGACCACCGTGATCGCGATCGCTCCCGAGACGCGTCCCTCGCGGACGCCGCCGTCTTCGTCGAGATCGTCGGCGCAGTTCGGTGCGCTCGGATCGCAGGTCGCCCCCGGGGCGGGCGACGCGGCTACTGGGGCAAGCGTCGTTATCGCGAGCGACTCGCGCAGTTGGATCGAACACGGAACTCCAGCGGCCGCGCATTGGGGCGCAGGCGCGGGTGGCTGGGTGAACGGTCCGGTGCGGGGATCCGCTCCAGCCGCGATCTCGCTCGCAACACTCGATTCGAGCGCGCTGAGCCCACGCTCGTATCCGGCTTGCGCGTAACGCTCGGCCGCGAGGTGGGTGGCTACCCGGGCCATGGCCGCGCCGGATTCGAGAATCGCTCCGCCTGCGAGCACGATCATGAGCGCGAGAACGAGCGCGTTTGCCAGCACCTACGGTGCTCCGCTGGGCTGCGCGACGAGGCCGCTCGGCGCGATCGTCGCGCCGGGCTCCGGCGCCAGGGCACGAAGTATGCTCGAAAACGTTAGGCTCCGCGATTGCGATCCATCCGGATATCTGACGATGACGCTCGCGTCGAGCGTCTGGCCTCCCGGATCGCTCGGGTCGAGCCGCTCATTCAGCGTGATGCTGACGGGCATAGGCGTCGCGTTCGGGATTGCCGGCTGCAGAGCGCCGGAGGCGGTCACGCTTCCGAGCGGTATCGCCGCGCCGGCGTACTTCCAGGAATCGGCGACTACCGCGAGCAGCATCTGTGCGCGCTGCGCGGCGGCGGTCCGGTGCGGCTCGTCCGGGTTGTGACGTGCAACGGCCGATACCGCTGCGAAGGTTCCACCGACGGCGAGCGCCAGCACGCAAACCACGAGCATGGCTTCGAGTATTGCGAATCCGCGCTGGGCGGAGAGCGGTTGGGTCACATACGTGGAAGTGCCCGATGCGGCCGCAGACGTGACGCCGCTGCGAGGAGGCGGTCGGGCCGAAGCCGCGCGCGAGCATTTGATGGCAGAGGTACAAGTCGTACGAACCACGGCGCGCGCGACGTGCTCGTACGACGACAAGCTTCACGCTGCGAGATGCCGGCCTCGATGAGCGCGCTCATCGTTTCCTCCGTGATGACTCGGACGGCGGCGCGGTCTCCTTGCTTCCGAGCTCCTGCCAGAGCGCCTGCATTTTCCCCTGGACCTCAACGATCTTCTCAATTGGTCCCCTCGACTCAAGCGGCAATACGTGTGGGTGGACCAGCGGACAGAGTTGCGACGCGCGGCGGCCGCAACTGTCGGCTGGAGTAGCCCCGACGGCCATAATCCACCGCCTGACGTGGACAGCGGCGACCGCGCTGGAGCCGTTTTTTCAAGGACAGGCGACCCAGGCAGGTCCAGCAGGGCCCAGGCACACCGTGAAGCGAGCAAAATCATCCCCGCACCGCCACTGCCCCCGTCAGGCGATGGATTACGGGATCTCACGCGCGTTGACGCCTGCCGAACTCCCTGCTATACTGCCGTAGTTCAGGCCCACCTCCGGGTGTGGCCGCATTTGTGTGTGTTCTCCGTTAGTGGAAGCACCGTCACGTTCGGGAGTAGGAGAGCCGCGTGCCGACGATCAGCCAGCTGGTTCGTAAGGGTCGAAACAAGGTCGAGAAAAAGGTGAAGACGCCGGCGTTCCGGGTCATTCAGACTGGGCCGAAGCCGGGTCACCCGGACCTTCCCCTGCGTTCCTTCGACGTTACGGGCAATCCGCAGCGGCGGGGCGTCTGCACCCAAGTGAAGACCGTGACCCCAAAGAAACCGAACTCGGCGTTGCGCAAGGTCGCCCGCGTCCGCTTGACCAACGGCTCGGAGGTTACGGCCTACATTCCCGGCATCGGGCACAACCTCCAGGAGCACTCAGTCGTGCTCGTTCGCGGCGGGCGCGTCAAGGATCTGCCGGGCGTTCGCTACCACATCATTCGCGGCACGCTCGATACCTCGGGTACGACGAACCGCAAGCAAGGGCGCTCGAAGTACGGCGCCAAGCGCGATAAGAAGAAGTAACCCTTCGACACGCTCAGGATGACAACTTTTTAAGGAAGTTTAAGAGATAGATGCCACGTAAAGGTCCTGCTCCGAAACGGCAGATTCTGCCCGATCCGCGATTCAACAGCAAAGTGCTTGCCCGCTTCATCAATAAATTGATGTTGCAGGGCAAAAAATCGCTGGCCGAGCGCATCACCTACGGCGCGCTCGAGATCGTGCATGAGAAAACCGGTCGTGAGGCGATGGACGTCTTCAACCAGGCGCTCTCCAACGCCATGCCGTTGGTCGAAGTGCGCCCGCGTCGCGTCGGTGGAGCCACGTATCAGGTACCGATGGAGGTCCGCCCGGACCGCCGTCAGGCTATGGCCATGCGCTGGCTCATCGGCTACGCGCGCTCGCGCGCCGGCCGCTCGATGGAAGAGAAGCTTGCGGCAGAGCTCGTGGATGCCTCCAACAACATGGGCGCCGCGATCAAGAAGCGTGAAGATACGCACAAGATGGCCGAAGCGAACAAAGCGTTCGCGCATTACCGCTGGTAGACGACGCATCGATCATGGCTACCAGAGAACATCCGCTCGAGCGGACGCGTAATATCGGCATCGCCGCCCATATCGACGCAGGCAAGACGACCTGCACCGAACGGATCCTGTTTTATACGGGCCGGACGCATAAGATCGGCGAGGTGCACGACGGCGCCGCGACCATGGACTGGATGGTCCAGGAACAAGAGCGCGGCATTACGATTACGTCCGCGGCGACAGCCTGCACCTGGCGCGATACGCGAGTCAACATAATCGATACGCCTGGGCACGTGGACTTCACGGTCGAGGTGGAACGCTCGCTTCGCGTACTCGATGGGCTGGTGGCGATCTTCGACTCGGTCGCGGCCGTTCAGCCGCAATCCGAGACGGTGTGGCGCCAGGCGAACAAGTACAACGTGCCCCGGATCATCTTCGTCAATAAGATGGATCGTATGGGTGCGGATTTCTTCAACGCCGTCTACAAGATTCGGGAGCGTCTCGGAGGCAACGCGACGCCCATCCAGGTGCCGGTCGGTGCCGAGGACGGCTTCAAGGGGATCGTTGACCTCTTTACGATGAAGAAGGTCCTCTACAGCGACGATATCGGGTCGACGATGGCCGAGGAGGAGGTCGAGGGCGAACTCCGCGAGTTGGCGATGACCTGGCGGAAGGCGCTCGTGGAAGCCATCGCCGAGCAGGACGACGAGCTCCTGGAGATGTTCTTTGACGGTAAGGAGTTGCCGATCGACCGGATGAAAACCGCGTTGCGCAAAGCGACGATCGCGGGCACCGTGCTTCCGATGCTCTGCGGATCGGCTTTCAAGAACAAGGGCGTTCAGCCGCTACTCGATGCGATCGTCGATTATCTCCCCTCGCCCTTGGACGCGAAGCGCATCGTCGGATTGGATCCGAAGACAGGCCAACGGATCGTTCGTGAGCCCGACGACAATCAGCCGTTCTGCGCACTCGCATTCAAGATTGCGACCGACCCATACGGGAATCTGACGTATTTTCGAGTCTATTCGGGCGTACTCAACAAGGGTTCGTACGTCTATAATTCGCGCTCGGGCAAGAAGGAGCGGATCGGGCGCATCCTGCGGATGCACGCCAACCATCGAGAAGATATCGACGCGATTGGAGCGGGCGACATCGCCGCCGCGGTAGGCCTCACCGATACGCGAACCGGCGATACGCTCTGCGACGAGAAGACTCCGATCACCCTCGAGTCGATCACCTTCCCGGAACCGGTGATCTCACAGGCGATCGAGCCCAAGACCAAGGGCGACCAGGACAAACTCGGTCAGGCGCTGAGCCGATTGGCGCAGGAGGACCCTACCTTTAGGATGCGTACGGACGAGGAGACCCAGCAGACGATTATCGCCGGGATGGGTGAACTGCACCTCGAGATCATTCTCGACCGCCTGCGGCGCGAGTTCAAGGTCGAGGCTAACGTCGGCAAACCGCAAGTCGCATACAAAGAAGCAATTACGAAAACGGTCGAGAAACAGGGGAAGTTCATCCGCCAGTCGGGCGGCAAGGGTCAGTACGGCGACGTCTGGCTGCGCGTCGAACCGCTGGAGCCGGGCAGCGGCTTCAAGTTCGAGTGGAAGATCGTCGGCGGGGCCGTGCCGAAGGAGTATTCCAAGGCCGTGCAGCAGGGCATCGAAGAGTCTTCGCAAAGCGGCGTGCTCGCAGGGTTCCCGGTGCTCGATTTCAAGGTTACGGCGTTCGACGGTTCCTACCACGACGTCGACTCCTCCGAGATGGCCTTCAAAATTGCGGCTTCGATGGGCTGGAAAGAAGCAAACCGTTCGGCCGGGCCGATTCTGCTCGAACCGATCATGAAGGTCGAGGTCACGACGCCGAAAGACTACATGGGAGCCATTACAGGCGACCTCAATCGGCGGCGGGGCTTGATTCAGTCGACCGAGGAGGCGCCGGGTGGCGCGCAGGTCATCACGGCGAACGTCCCGCTCTCCGAGATGTTTGGGTACGCCACCGACATGCGTTCGGCCACCCAGGGGCGTGCGACGTATACGATGGAGTTCTCGCATTATGAGAAGGCTCCGAAGTCGGTCGAAGAGGAGATCGTTGCGAAGGCGGCTGGAAAGAAAACCTCGTAAGCGAGAAGATACAGAACGAAGACACAAGATAGCGGCAGCCGCCGAACATTCGGCGGGTCAACCAATGAGGATAAAGACGTAACACATGGCGAAGGCAAAATTCGAGCGCACCAAACCGCACGTTAACATCGGCACGACGGGCCACGTCGACCACGGCAAGACGACGCTGACGGCTGCGATCACGCACTGCCTTGCGACGGAAGGCCTAGCCAAGGCGAGGGGCGTCGACGAGATCGATAACGCTCCCGAAGAAAAAGAGCGCGGCATTACGATTGCGATCTCGCACCAGGAGTACGAGACGGTTAAGCGCCACTACGCCCACGTCGACTGCCCGGGCCACGCAGACTATATCAAGAACATGATCACCGGTGCGGCGCAGATGGACGGCGCGGTCCTCGTAGTTTCTGCGACGGATGGGCCCATGCCGCAGACGCGCGAGCACATCCTGCTCATGCGCCAGGTCGGCGTTCCGAAGATTGTCGTATTCTTGAATAAGTGCGACATGGTCGATGACGAGGAACTTCTGGAACTCGTCGAGATGGAAGTCCGCGAGCTCTTGACCAAGTACGAGTTCCCGGGCGACGACACGCCGATCATCCGCGGTTCGGCGCTCAAGGCACTCAACTCGAGCGGCCGGCGCGACGATCCGGACGCCGCTCCGATATTCAAGCTCATGGATACGGTCGACGAGTACATCCCCGATCCGGTCCGCGAGACGGACAAGCCGTTCCTGATGCCGATCGAAGACGTCTTCACGATCACCGGCCGCGGTACGGTCGGCACAGGCCGCGTCGAGCGCGGTCAGGTCAAGGTCGGGGAAGAGATCGAGATCGTCGGCCTGCAGGAAGCGACGAAGAAATCGGTCGTTACCGGCATCGAGATGTTCCGCAAGCTGCTCGACGTCGGCATCGCCGGCGATAATATCGGCGTACTGCTGAGGGGCATCGACCGCGACGGCATCGAGCGCGGCCAGGTACTCGCAAAACCCGGCTCGATCAAACCGCATACGAAGTTCAAAGCGGAAGTGTACGTGCTCTCGAAGGACGAAGGCGGCCGCCACACGCCGTTCTTCGCAAACTATCGGCCGCAATTCTACTTTCGTACGACCGACGTGACGGGCACGATCAAACTTCCCGAGGGCGTCGAGATGGTGATGCCCGGCGACAACGTGGCGATGGACGTCGAGTTGATAACGCCGATCGCTTGCGAAGAGGGGCTTCGCTTCGCGATCCGCGAGGGCGGCCGGACGGTCGGCGCCGGCGTCGTAACCTCCGTGTCGGATTAGGCTTTAGAGAAAGATGGCTAAGCAGAAGATTCGGATCCGCCTAAAGGCGTACGACCATAAGGTGCTCGATCAGTCGGCCGAACGTATCGTGGAGACGGCCAAGCGCACCGGCGCGTTCGTCAGCGGGCCCGTTCCGCTGCCGACGGAGATCAACAGGTTTTGCGTCAACCGCTCTCCGCACGTCGACAAGAAGAGCCGCGAACATTTCGAGATGCGCACGCACAAGCGCCTCATCGACATCCTGCAGGCTTCTCCGAAGACGATGGACGCTTTGATGCACCTGGACCTTCCGGCCGGCGTGGATATCGAATTAAAAGCTTAGGAGACCGGGGTCGCTATTCCGTTCCGAGCAGCTCGGTCTACGCGGGCTGCTCTTCTTTTTGATCGGCCGCCGCGCGCGCCGCACGCGGACAACCGGCGCCGAGCGGCGAAGGAGAACCCATGCCGTTGCCGCTCCATGAGGTTCGCGAACGCACTTTCTCCGGCACGCGCCGGCGAATCTTCCAGTTGCTCGTCGACATGGGAACCTCGAACGATGTCATCTGGCCGTTTGCCGCGCAACCCTTCATGCGCTCGCCCGGTCCGCTCGTTCCGGGTCGAACGGAGGAGTGGCATAACGGCTTCCACGCACTGCTCGAAGAGGTCGTCCCGGAGGAGCGTATCGTGTGGCGCATTCAGAACGACGGCATCGACGGCACGCACGGCTTCTATTTGAGCGGCGAAGCCAAGCGGACGACGTTGCAGCACCGCATTGACGCAATGCTGAGCGAGGGCGAGGGACGCATGCTCTGGCGCCGCCTGGAGGATGGGAACGAGCGGTCCGTCGAGGCGCTCTTCGACAAGATCGCGCGCGTGCTGAAGCGCTGACGCTTGCATGCGCGTTGGGAGTTGAGCATATGAAACAGCGAACGTTAGGTGAACATGGGCCCGCAGTCTCGGCTATCGGCCTGGGCTGTATGGGGATGTCCGAATTTTACGGCTCGCGCGACGAAGCCCAGTCGATTCGTACGATTCACCGGGCACTCGAGCTTGGCGTGACCTTCCTCGATACGGCCGATATGTACGGTCCTTTCACGAACGAAGGGTTGGTCGGCCGGGCCATAGCCGGCCGTCGCGATCGCGTATTCCTAAGCACGAAGTTCGGGAACGTGCGCGATGCGGATACCAAGAAATTCGTGCGTATCGACGGTCGTCCCGAGTACGTGCGACGGGCCTGCGATGCGTCGCTCGAACGTTTGGGCGTCGACACCATCGACCTATACTATCAGCACCGCGTCGACACGAACACGCCGATCGAGGAGACCGTCGGTGCGATGGCCGAACTGATCGCCGCGGGAAAGGTGCGCTACTTGGGCCTCTCCGAAGCGGCGCCTGCGACGATTAGGCGCGCGCATGCGGTCCACCCGATTACGGCGCTGCAGACCGAATACTCCCTCTGGACGCGCGATCCCGAGGACGAGATTCTGGCGACCGTGCGAGAACTGGGGATCGGCTTTGTGGCCTACAGCCCGATCGGGCGGGGCTTCCTGTCGGGGAGATTCAAATCTACCGACGACTTGCCGGCGGACGACTTCCGCCGGAATCATCCGCGCTTCCAGGGTGAAAATTTCGCGCGCAACCTCCGTCTGGAAGCGGGCCTCGAAGAGATCGCAGGCCGGCGGGGCGTCACGCCTGCTCAGCTCGCGATCGCGTGGGTGCTCGCGCAAGGCGAAGAGATCGTTCCGATCCCGGGTACCAAACGCGTGAAGTACCTGGAAGAGAACGTCGGCGCGGCCGAGCTGCGTTTGAGTGCCGGCGAGCTTGCTGCACTCGATGCGGCGTTCCCGAAGGGCGCGACCGCCGGAACGCGCTACGCCGACATGAGCACCGTAAACCGATGAACGCAACCGAGCGGGAGCACGTTGCAGCGCCGCACCCGACCGATTTCTTGAACGTAGACGCGCTGCTCAGCGACGAAGAGCGTTTGGTACGCGACACGGTCCGCGGATTCGTGCGCAAGCGCGTGCTGCCGAACGTCGATCGATGGTTCGAGGAGGGCATCCTCCCGCTCGAGCTAGCGAGAGAACTCGGCGAGCTCGGTCTCCTTGGAATGCATTTGGAGGGCTACGGCTGCCCGGGAGCGAGCGCCGTGGCGTACGGTCTGGCCTGCATGGAGCTAGAGGCGGGCGACACCGGCGTGCGCAGCTTTGCATCGGTGCAGGGGTCGCTCGCGATGTTTGCCATCCACCATTGGGGCAGCGAGGAACAGAGATGCGAATGGTTGCCGCGCATGGCTCGCGGCGAGGCCATCGGCTGTTTCGGTCTAACCGAGGCCGATTTCGGCAGCAATCCGGCGGGCATGCGCACGTCGGCTCGGCGGGATGGCGACGATTGGGTCCTCAACGGTACGAAGATGTGGATCACCAACGGCGGGATCGCCGACGTGGCCGTCGTGTGGGCTCGGAGCGACGACGGCATACGCGGTTTCGTCGTTCCAACCGCTACCAAGGGCTTCTCCACTGCGAAGATCGAGCACAAACTCTCCCTGCGGGCCTCCGTGACGAGCGAGCTGCTGCTTTCGGATTGCCGGCTGCCCGGGAGCGCCGCATTCCCCGAGGTTCGCGGCCTGCGCGGTCCGCTCGCGTGCTTGAGCGAGGCGCGCTACGGGATCGTCTGGGGGGTGATGGGGTCGGCGCGGGCGTGCTACGAAGCCGCCCTCGATTACGCTAAGCATCGCGTACAGTTCGACCGGCCGATCGCCGGATATCAACTCACGCAGGAGAAGCTCGTCAACATGCTCCTCGAGTTGAATAAGGGGACGCTACTCGCGCTGCACATCGGGCGCATGAAGGACGAGCGCCGAGCTCACGCCGCCCACGTGAGTTTCGGCAAGCTCAACAACGTACGCGAGGCCCTCGCGATAGCCCGCGAGGCACGGACGATCCTTGGAGCCAACGGCGTCACGCTTGAGTATCCCGTGATTCGTCACATGAATAATTTGGAGTCGGTCCTGACCTACGAAGGGACGAGCGAGGTGCATACGCTGATTCTGGGGGAGTCGATCACGGGCTTGGCCGCCTTCTCGTAGGGTCGAGGTTCCAGCGGCTATACGCCGGCCTTGACGCGCCGCGCGATCCTTGATACCATGCGAAGGTTGCGGTCCACGTCGGCCGCGGTCTTTTACCGCGTGCCGGCGGGAGAAAAATATAAGTACGCCAGGACCCGTGGCCTTTAGGCAACCGAATAGGACGAGGAACGTATGAAAAACATCCTTGGCCGCAAGGTTGGGATGACGAGCGTTTTCACCGATGACGGCCGGTACGTGCCGGTCACGGTGATCGAAGCCGGTCCCTGTACCGTGGTCGAACGCAGAACGAAGGAAAAGCATGGCTACGACGCCGTTGCCTTGGCCTTCGGCGACGTGAAGAAGTCGCGCGTGACCCGGGCCCTTGCCGGACATTATACGAAAGCCGGCGTCGATCCGCGGCGCTGGGTGCGCGAATTCCGCGAGGGTATCGACGGGGTCGAAGTCGGCCAGACGATCACGGCCGGCGAGTTCGCCAGCGGCGACCGCGTCGACATCGTCGGCATTTCGAAGGGGCATGGTTTCGCGGGCGGCATGAAGCGGCACAACTTTCATGGCGGTGGTGCGAGCCACGGCTCGATGATTCATCGCCAGCCGGCAAGTAACGGCGATACCAACGCCGGGCGCACGGTGAAGGGTAGCCGGCGCCCCGGCCACTTCGGCGTCGATCGCACCACGCATCAGAACCTCGAAATCGTGCGCGCCGACGCCGAGCGGAACGTGCTTCTGATTCGCGGGCCGATCCCCGGGCCGAAGAACGCGCTCGTCATCGTGAAGACGACCGTGAAGCCAAACCGCCATCCCGCTTCGGCGGAGGGCCGCTGAGATGCCGAACGTCATCGATCGCTCCGGCAAGATCCTTCGCGAAGAGCCGACGCCCGCCGTTTTCGGGCAAGAGCATAACGACAAGCAGCACGCGATCTTTCGCGCGGTGTTTCGCGAGATGGGCAATCCGCGCGCGGGCACCGCGTCTACGCTCCGCCGCGACGAGGTGAGCGGCGGTGGGCGCAAACCGTGGCGCCAAAAAGGCACGGGCCGGGCGCGCCAAGGTTCGATTCGCTCGCCACAGTGGCGCCACGGCGGCGTCGTTTTCGGCCCGAAGCCTCGCTCGTACGTTACGGATCTCAATAAGAAAGAACGTCGCGCCGCCTTCGTCGCCGCACTCTCCGACCGGTTCCGCAACGGCGCGATCACGCTGCTCGATGCCGAGCACTTCGATATCGGCAAGACGGCCGATTTCGCGGCCCTCCTTTACGGTAGCGCGAAAGGTGCGAAAAAGGGGCCGAAGACGCTGGTCGTCTACGGAGTCGACGAGAGCGTCGGCGAGATGCTTCATCGCGTGGCACGCAATCTCGCGCGGGTCGCCGTTACGCATGCCGGAGCGCTCGATGTCAAGGACGTGCTCCGGTACGAGCGCATCGTATTTACGACCGGCGCCTACGATTGGATCGTGGCTGCGTTTACCAAGAGTCCGGAAGGAGCAGCCTGATGGAGGCGCGCGACATCATCATCTCGCCGCGTATTACGGAAAAGGCGATGGCCAACGCCCTCGAACACCAATATAGTCTCGTCGTACATCCGAGTGCGACCAAGACGCAGATCCGTCACGCCGTCGAGGAGATCTTCAAGGTGAACGTCGTCAAGGTCAATACGGTGAACGTCGGCGGGAAAAAGCGTACGTTCGCCCGGCGCGGCCAACGTACCCTAGGCCATCAGGCGGACTTCAAAAAGGCCGTCGTTACCCTTAAGCCGGGTCAAAAAATCGAGCTCGGCGGCATCAACTATTTCGAGCAGTGATCATATGCCAGTAAAAAAATATCGACCGACAAGTGCGGGCCGGCGTTTCATGACGACGATGGACTTCTCCGAATTGAGCAAAGTGAATCCGGAGAGATCGCTCGTCGAGGTCCGCAAGAAGCATTCCGGACGAAACTTCAACGGCCACATCACGGTGCGGCATAAAGGCGGCGGCACTCGCAAGATATACCGCCTCATCGACTTCAAGCGGTCGAAAGACGCGATTCCGGCAAAGATCGCGACGTTGGAATACGACCCAAACCGGTCGGCCCGCATCGCGCTCGTCAACTACAAGGACGGCGAAAAACGCTATATTCTCGCACCGCTGGGCCTGAAGGTCGGGGATTCGATCGAATCCGGATCGGGCGCCGACATCAAGACCGGCAACTGTCTGCCGATCAAGAATATTCCTGTCGGCACCGTCATTCATAATATCGAGCTTCGGCCGGGCCAAGGTGGCAAGCTCGTACGCAGTGCCGGGGGTTCGGCGCAGTTGATGGCCAAGGAAGACGACTACGCGCAGGTGCGCATGCCGTCGGGCGAGGTCCGGAAGATTCTCGTGACGTGCCGCGCGACCATCGGACAGCTCGGCAACGTCGAACACGAAAACGAAGTGATCGGCAAGGCGGGCCGCCAGCGCCATCGCGGCAAGCGCCCGAGCGTTCGCGGCATTGCGATGAACCCGGTCGACCATCCGCACGGCGGCGGTGAGGCGCGTTCGACGTCGGGGCGCCCGCCAACGACGCCGTGGGGTCAGATGACGATGGGTAAGAAGACGCGGCGCAACAAACGCACGACCAAGATGATCGTGCGCAAACGGAAGGCCAAATAGCATGGGTCGCAGCCTCAAAAAGGGTCCCTACGTTGCGGACCATCTGCTCCGCAAGATCGAAAAGATGAACGACGCGCGCGAGAAGCGGGTCGTCAAAACGTGGAGCCGCGCCTCTACGATCGTACCGGCGATGGTAGGCCACACCATCGGCGTTCACAACGGCAAAGCGCACGTCCCCGTCTTTATCACTGAAAACATGGTCGGCCATAAACTTGGGGAGTTCGCGCCCACGCGCAGCTTCCGGGGGCATGGCGGAGACAAGGCCAGCGTGAAGTAGAATGAGCGAGCAGGATACACAGCAACGCGCCGAAGCCGTAGCGCATCTGAAGTTCGCTCGGATGGGCCCGCGCAAGCTCCGCCGCGTCGCGGACGCCATTCGCGGCAAGAGCGTGAAGGAAGCGCTCGTGCTTTTGCAGTTTGCGGGCGTCGTCGCAGCGGAGCCGATCGAGAAGCTCGTCCGTAGCGCGCTCGCAAATGCAGAGAACAATCACGACATGAACGCGGACGATCTTTACGTCACGCGGATCACCGTCGATGGCGGTCCGGGTGGGCGGTTCACCAAACGCCTCGACCCGCGCGCGCAAGGCCGCGCGAATTTCAAGCGCAAGCGCCTCTCGCACGTGACCGTGGCGCTCGGTGAGAAGCCCGTCTCTCCCGCGCGCCGCGCGCGCGGCGGGGCCTCTATCGGGCGCAAACGCGCGAGCGTGCGCGCCGCAGTCGCGAAACCGGGCACCGGTAAACCCGCCGGCCGGCGCACCGCGGTGCGGGCCGGCGCTCTCGACCAGGCTGCGGAATAATAAGGGGAAAACGAGTGGGACAGAAGATTCATCCGGTCGGGCTGCGCCTGGGCATCACGCGGACGTGGGATAGCCGCTGGTTTGAGGATAAGCACTACAAAGAGTGGCTGCACGAAGACGTTCGGATTCGAAACTATTTTACGCGTTGGATGCGTCCGGCGGCAATCAGCCGGATCGAGATCGAGCGCCGCTCGAATCAGGCGCGGGTGATCGTCAATACGGGTAAGCCCGGTATCATCATCGGCAAGCGCGGGGTCGGGATTGAGGACATTCGCAAGAGCCTTGAGCAGCTCACCGGCAAGACCGTCCAGGTGAACGTCGTCGAGATCAAACATATCGAGCTCGACGCCCGCCTGGTCGCGCAGAATATCGTCGATCAGCTGGAAAAGCGGATCGCGTTCCGGCGCGCGATGAAGCAAGCGATCATGCGCACCATGAAGGCCGGCGCGCGCGGTATCAAGGTACAGGTTTCCGGTCGCTTGGGTGGCGCCGAAATCGCGCGAACGGAGCGCAATCACGACGGTAAAGTCCCGCTGCATACGCTTCGTGCGGATATCGATTACGCTAACGTCGAAGCGTTCACGACCTTCGGACGCATCGGCGTAAAAGTATGGATCTACCGCGGGGAAGTTCTTCCCGATCAGCCGCGCGCAGAGCAGGGACGCGACCGTTCGGAGCGAGCAACGTTTCGCGACCGCCGCGAGCGGGGATCGCGTGGAGGGCGCAGCCGGCCTAGCGCTAGCGGGCCCGCTCCCGTCGCAGGGCTTGCGCCCGCGCCGGCCCTGGAAGCAGAACCGTTCTCCGGTGAGGCTCCGGAGGGACCGGCGCGGGCTGCTGAGGTCGCGCTGGCCGACCGGTCCGTGGAGCAGGTCGCACCGGCGATGGCGCCCGTCGAAGGAGAGGGTGCGTACTGATGTTGACTCCAAAACGCGTAAAATGGCGCAAAGTGCATCGCGGCCGGATGAGTGGCCGCGCATTGCGCGGCAACACGCTCACGTTCGGCGAATTCGGTTTACAGGCTCTCGAACCGTGCTGGATGAGCAACCGCCAAATCGAGGCCGCTCGTATCGCAATGACGCGTCACATCAAGCGCGGCGGCAAGGTGTGGATCAAGATCTTTCCGGACAAGTCCGTCACCAAAAAACCGGCCGAAGTACGCATGGGTGCCGGCAAGGGCAACCCGGAGTTTTGGGTGGCGGTCGTGCGACCGGGACGCGTGCTCTTCGAGCTCTCCGGCGTCGCGCCGGACGTCGCGAAGGAAGCGCTGCGCCTGGCTGCATCCAAGTTGCCGATCGGCACGAAAATCGTCTCGCGTGAGGAGGCGCAAGCGTGAAGAAGACCGATTTCAAAGAGCTGCGCGGTTTGACGATCGTCGAGCTCCAGCAGAAAGCGCGCGAGACGAAGGAAGAGTTGTTCAACTTGCGTTTTGCATTGCGTACCGGACATCTCTCCGATTTCAGCAAGGTTCGCGCCGCTCGCCGCGCCTACGCACAGATTCAAACCGTTATCTCTGAAAAGCGGATTGCCGAGGAAACCCATGGAGCAGCTTAACAACATACCGCCGGCGGCGCCGCGCTCGCCGGACCGGCATCCGCGTCGTGTCAAACAGGGGCGCGTCGTCTCCGACAAGATGGACAAGACCATCGTCGTGGTCTCGGAGACGCGCGTGCCGCATCCCGTGTACGGCAAGATCGTACGCAAATCGGTGAAATTCAAGGCACACGACGAGCGAAACGAAGCGAAAACCGGAGACACCGTGCGCATCATGGAGTGCCGCCCGATGTCGCGAGACAAGCGCTGGCGACTGGTCGAGATCGTGGAAAAGGCTAAGTAACGAGATGATTCAACAAGAGACGCGGCTCAAGGTCGCCGACAACTCGGGAGCGCGCGAACTGTTGTGCATTCACGTGCAGGGCGGCAGCCGGCACCCATACGCCCACGTCGGCGACATCATCGTCGGAACCGTGAAGAGCGCGATCCCCGGCGCGGCCGTCAAGAAGGGCCAGGTGGTCAAGGCCGTGATCGTGCGGACCTCGTCGCCGATTCGGCGCCCGGACGGATCCGTCGTGAAGTGCGACGACAACGCGTGCGTAATCATAAAGGGCGATAAAGATAGCCTCGATCCTCGTGGCACGCGTGTCTTCGGTCCGGTCATGCGCGAACTGCGCGACCGCGGCTTTTTAAAGATCGCCTCGCTCGCACCGGAGGTACTGTGATGGCACCTAAGATCCACGTCGTGAAAGGCGATACCGTCGTCATTCGGCGCGGTAAGGAGAAAGGGAAACGAGGCGTCGTCAAGGCCATCTTCCCGCACGCCGGTAAGGCGACCGTCGAGGGGTTGAACGTCGTCAAGCGTCACACGAAGCAGGAGGCGCGACAGCAAAACATGGGGGGCTCCGCGCAGACGGGGGGCATCCTCGAGAAGGAGGCGCCGCTTCCGCTCTCAGCGCTGCAGTACGTCTGCGAGAAGTGCAAGGCACCCGTGCGCATCCGTCACGGCCGGGCAGCCGACGGCTCGCCTCAGCGCGTATGCGCGAAGTGCGGCGAACCTGCGCGCGAATCGGCAAAGGGGAGTTAGAACGTGTCCGCGCGTTTGAGAGAAAAATATCAAGGCGAAGTCCGCAAGCGATTGCAGGATAAGTTCGGCTATGGAAACGCCCATCAGATTCCGAAGTTGGCGAAAGTCGTCCTCAACATGAGCGTCGGCGAAGCGATCGTAAACGGCAAGGTGCTGGATACCGCCGTTGCCGAGTTGCAGGCGATCAGCGGCCAGCGGCCCGTCGTCACGAAGGCGAAGAAATCTATCGCGGCGTTCAAGTTGCGCGAAGGCATGAACATTGGGGCGAAGGTTACGCTGCGCGGCGAGCGGATGTACGTCTTCCTCGATAAACTGTTCAACGTCGTCCTCCCGCGAATTCGCGATTTCCGCGGGCTACCGCGCAAATCGTTCGACGGACGCGGAAATTATAATTTAGGTCTACGCGAGCAAGTCGTCTTTCCGGAGATAAACTTCGACAAGGTCGACAAAATGCGCGGACTGGATATCGTCATCGTGACGACGGCAAGAAACGACGAAGAGGCCATGGAGTTCTTGACGGCGATGGGCCTGCCGCTCCAAAAGGGGTCTTCGTCTAACTCGGGATTGCAGAGGTAGCGCACAGTGGCAAAAACATGCTTGATCGAAAAATCGAAACGCAAACCGAAGTTTTCAGTTCGCGCACATAACCGCTGCTTGCTCTGCGGGCGCCCGCGAGGCGTCTACCGGAAATTCGGTCTGTGCCGAATCTGCTTCCGTGAGAACGCGCATAAGGGGAACGTCCCGGGCGTAACCAAAGCGTCGTGGTAAAGGGATAAGAAGATGGCTGTCATTACCGATCCGATCGCCGATCTGCTGACACGTATCCGTAACGCAAATACCGCGAACCATCAGGCGGTCGACGTTCCGGCGTCGCGCATGAAGCAGGCGGTCGCGCAGATTCTCAAGGACGAGGGCTTTATCACGGCGTTCGAGCGCCTGGAGGAAGGCCCCCAGGGCACGCTGCGGATCACGCTCAAGTACGGACCGAACAAAGAGAAGGTCATTACTGGCCTGCGGCGCATTTCGCGCCCGGGTTTGCGCGTATATACGAACAAGACGGAGATCCCGCGCGTCCTCGGAGGCCTGGGCGTCGTCATCATGTCGACCTCGCGCGGAATCATGTCCGGTAAACGAGCCAAGAAGGAAGGGTGCGGGGGCGAAGTCCTCGCGTACGTGTGGTGAAGTAATGTCGAGAATTGGGAAGCTTCCGATTCCGGTTCCGAGCGGCGTGAACGTCGACGTCGGTGACGGCGCGGTGCGGGTGACGGGACCGAAGGGTGAACTGCGCCAGCCTGTGCTCCCGTACGTGGGAGTTTCGATCGAGGAGGGTCGCGTGCTCGTCGAACGCAGCGGTAATGCCAAACAGCACCGTGCGGCTCACGGTCTTACGCGTACGCTGATCAATAACATGATCGTCGGAGTGAGCAAGGGCTTTCGTAGAAGTCTCGAGATTCAGGGCGTCGGCTACCGCGTTGCGAAGGCCGGTGAGAAATTAAATTTGACGCTAGGCTATTCGCATGCCGTCTCCTACGAACCGCCGAACGGCATTATTCTTTCGGTCGAGGGAACCAATCGCATTCACGTCGACGGTATCGACAAGCAGCAGGTCGGCCAGGTCGCGGCGGAGATTCGCAGGTTGCGCCCGCCGGAGCCGTACAAAGGGAAAGGCGTCCGCTATAGCGGCGAGTACGTGCGTAAGAAACTCGGTAAGGCCGGAAAGGCAGGAAAGAAATAATGCCGCACGTTTCGCGAGATCAGTCGCGCCGTAAACGCCACGCGCGGCTGCGCCGGAAGGTAGCCGGGACGGCAGAGCGGCCGCGGCTGCTCATTCGCCGCACGTTGCACCACATCTATGCGACCGTCGTGGACGACGCGAAGGGACATACGCTCGCCGCTGCATCGACGCGTGAGAAGACGCTCGCAGAAGGGTTGCCTTCTACGACGAACCTTGCGGCGGCACAGAAGATCGGCGTGGCCATCGCCGCCAAGGCGAAGCAAGCAGGGATAAACTCCGTCGTTTTCGACCGCAGCGGCCTAAAATATCACGGCCGCGTCAAGGCTCTTGCGGACGCGGCGCGCGAAGCGGGGCTCGAATTCTGATGCCGGAGGGATGCAACTAGATGCAGTATCGTGGTGGTCGCGATCGCGACAACAGTGGGTTCGAAGAGACCGTCGTGCGCGTGAACCGGGTGGCGAAAGTCGTTAAGGGCGGCAAACGCTTCAGTTTCAGCGCGCTCGTGGTTGTCGGGGACCGCAAAGGTAAGGTCGGCTTCGCCATCGGCAAGGCCGGAGAAGTTCCAGAGGCAATTCGCAAGGCGGTCGAACAGGCCAAGAAGAGTCTCGTAACCGTGCCGATGATCGAAAAGACGATCCCGCATCTGGTCAACCATCAGATCGGCGCCGCGCACGTCCTGCTCAAGCCGGCCGCGCCCGGTACCGGCGTCATCGCCGGCGGCGCGATGCGCGCCGTGCTGGAGCTGGCCGGCATCCACGACATTCTGACGAAATCGCTAGGCAGCAGTAACCCGATCAACGTCGTGTACGCGACGATCGAGGCGCTGCGTTCGCTCAAGACTGCCGAGCAGGTTGCGGCGCTTCGCGGCAAGAGCGTCGGCGATATCTTCGCCGCCTGAGCCGCACGAGAGAGAGAGTATGGCAAAGACTAAGCAGACCGGGACGAAGAAGCCGGCTAGCGCGAAGACTGGGGCAAAGGCCGCTTCGGCAAAGACGACACGGGCGGCGCGCGCAGGCCTGGCCGAGCCGTCGGGCCCGCTTCTGAAGCTGGGAGGGATCAAGCCTGCCGACGGCAGTTGGCCCAAGCGCACCCGCGTGGGGCGCGGCCACGGTTCGGGTATGGTGAAGACCGGTGGCGAGGGCGGGAAAGGCCAAACCGTGCGTTCTGGCGGCGGCAAGGGTCCGTCGTTCGAGGGTGGGCAGACGCCCTGGGCGCGCCGCCTTCCGCATCGCCGCGGCTATTCGCAAAAGGCGCGCGACATCGGGCACTTTCGCAGCGAGTTCGCGGTCGTCAACCTGCACGATTTGGCGGGCTGGGATCCGTCGGTCGAGGTGACGCCGCAGACGCTGAAAGTCGCGAAAAAAATAAAGGTGTTACGTGATGGTGTGAAAGTGCTTGGCGGAAGCAAGGCCGGTAGGGCCTTGCCGCCGGGTCTCCGCTTCCGCGACGTAACGTTCTCGAACTCGGCGAAAGAAGCGCTTGTCGCCGCGGGCGCGATCATAGAAGGCGAATAGGCGTGTTCAACAATCTGCGCGCCGCGTTACTCGTTCCGGATATCCGCAAGCGGGTGTTGTTCGTTTTTGGCTCGTTCGCGCTGTTCGTGTTCATGATTCACGTTCAGATCCCCAACGTAAACGAAGCAGCCTGGCAGCGCGTTCTGCATAGTGGGTCGTTCTATAACCTGCTCGGGTTCCTGTCCGGCGGGGCGCTCCAAAAACTTTCGGTCATCGCGATGGGCATTACCCCGTTCATCAATGCGTCGATCATCATGCAGCTGATGACGGTAGTGCTGCCGCAATTGGAGGAGATGGCGAAGAAGGGCGGCGAGGAAGGCCGCAAGCGCATCAGCCAGTATACCCGCTGGCTCACGATCGTCCTGGCCACCACGCAGGCAACGTTCATGTCTATGTCGATGCGTGGTTCCGGAGTCTTTTACGATCGCAGCATTTGGTTCTTATTGTTCGCCATAACCGCGATGGTCGGCGGCACGATGTTCTTGATGTGGCTCGGAGAGCAGATTAGCGACAAGGGAATCGGCAACGGGGTCTCGCTTATCATTTTCATCGGTATCGTGCTGCGATATCCGCAATACGTTTCGCAGACGGTCGCTTCCACGAGTAAGGGCGGCGAGAGCCTGCTGAATTTGGCGATCTACGTTTTGATCGCGATCGGCATAATCATCTCGATCGTCTTTCTGTATCAAGGGCAGCGGCGCATCCCGGTGCAGCAGGCCAGGCGAGTGGTAGGCCGCAAGATGTTCGCGGGACGCTCGACTTACATACCGTTGCGCCTGAACAACGCGGGCGTCATTTCGATCATCTTCGCGATATCGATCTTGCTTTTGCCGCAACAGGCGCTCACCTGGTTTAGCCACGGTGCGACGGCCGGACCGATCGGCGCCGTCGCCAATTGGCTCAACGCCTATTTCAGCCCGAATTCGTTTCTCTACAACACCGTCTATTTCGTTCTCGTCGTCGTCTTTACGTTCTTTTATAGCGCGATCGTCATCAATACGAAAGACATCGCCGACAACCTCAAAAAGAGCGGGTCGTTCATTCCGGGCATTCGTCCCGGGCAACCGACGGTAGACTACATCAACCGCGTCCTCATGCGCATCACCACCGCTGCGGCCATCTATCTCGGCATACTGGCCGTACTGCCGGGCGCGCTGCAGCAGAGCCTTTCGATTACGACGTTCTATTTGGCCTCCACGTCACTGCTGATCGTGGTCGGCGTGGCACTCGATACCATTACGCAAATCGAAGCGCGTTTGGCAATGCGCGATTATCGCGGCTTCATCAAACGATGACCGACGCGATCCTCCTCGGACCGCCCGGGGCCGGCAAGGGAACGCAGGCGCGCGTTCTCTGCAATCGCTATGGCTATCGGCAGATCGCGACGGGGGACCTGTTACGCGAACACCGAGCGGGCGGTACGGATCTAGGCAAATCGGCGGACGCGTACATGCAGCGCGGCGACCTGGTGCCGGATGAGCTGATCGTGCGCATGGTCGAGCGCGAACTTTCGGGTGACCGTCGCGTGCTTTTCGACGGTTTTCCGCGAACCATCGCGCAGGCGGAGGCGCTCGACGCGCTGCTTTCCGCGCGCGGCCGCGGCGATGCAGCGGCCTTGGTGCTGGAGATCGACCGGTCGCTGCTCGAGGAGCGCTTGATAGGGCGGTGGACGAATCCGCGTACCGGCCGTGTCTATCACGAAAAATTTGCGCCGCCGCGCGTCGCGGGGATCGACGACGACGATGGCGGCCCGCTAGTGCAGCGGGAGGACGATCGGCCTGATACGGTTCGGCACCGCCTGGCAGTGTACGAAGCGCAAACTCGCCCGTTGGTCGATTATTACGCGTCCTCGGGGCGGCTCGCGAAGATCGATGCCGGCCGACCGATCGATTCCGTTTCGAAAGAGATTCGAGAAGCGCTGCACCTCGCAGAACCGAGCACGGCATGATTGCGTTGAAATCCACGCGCGAGATCGAGACGATGCGGCGCGGCGGAAAGATCACGGCGCGCGTGCTCGGCGATCTGATGCGAGCGGCCCGGCCCGGTGTGACGACTAGGCAGCTCGACCGGCTGGCGGAGACCGGTATCCGCGCGCTCGGCGGCGAGCCGACGTTCGTGGGATATCACGGCTATCCCGGCTCGATATGCACCTCTGTGAACGAACAAGTCGTTCACGGTATCCCAGGCGACTACGAGCTGCGGGAAGGGGATATACTCTCGATCGACATCGGCACGACGTTTGAGGGGTATGTCAGCGACAGCGCCGTGACCGTGCCCATCGGTTCGGTCTCCAAAGAGGCGGCGCGCTTGATGCGCGTCACCCAGGAGTGCTTGATGGCCGGCATAGCGCAGATGCAGTCCGGCAAGCGCCTGGGCGATATCGGCTGGGCCGTGCAGGCGCACGCCGAGGGACATGGCTACGGCGTGGTCCGGGAGCTGGTCGGCCACGGCGTCGGCACGCGTATGCACGAGGAGCCGCAGGTCCCCAACTTCGGGCGCGCGGGGAGCGGAAGCGAGTTACGGCCAGGGCTGGTCCTGGCCGTCGAACCCATGATCACCCAGGGCGGCCATGCGGTCGAAACCCTGAAGGATGGCTGGACAGTCGTCACGGCAGATGGTAAACTCGCAGCGCACTTCGAGCATACCATCGCCGTCACGCAAGACGGCCCGAAAATCTTGACGCTGCGCGATATCGGGGAGCATCCGGATACACGCCTCTATCGGCCTGCCGAGGAGAACGCCGCTTCGGCCTAACAACAGACAGGATCGAAATCATGAAAGTACGACCATCGGTAAAGCGGATTTGCGAAAAATGTAAGATCATTCGCCGTGAAGGCAGAGTGCGGGTGATCTGCGAGAGCAATCCCAAGCACAAACAGGTACAAGGGTAACAACACGTTCGCCCTGCGGCGACCGATCGACAGGAGAGAGTTCTAGTATGGCCCGTATTGCCGGTATCGACTTGCCGCGCGAAAAACGCATCGAGATTGCGCTGACCTATATCTACGGCGTGGGACCTAAGACCGCGCAGCGGATCCTCGCGCACGCGGGCATCAGCCCCGATCTGCGCGTGAAAGCGATGGCGGAAGAGGACGAAAAACGCCTGCGCGACGCGATCGACGTCCTGCAGATCAAACTTGAGGGGGACCTGCGCCGTGAAGTGGCCGGCCACATCAAGCGTCTCACGGACATCGGCTGCTACAGGGGCATCCGTCACCGCCGCGGGCTACCGGTGCGCGGCCAGCGTACGAAAACGAACGCGCGCACTCGCAAGGGTCCAAAACGCACGGTGGCGGGGAAGAAAAAGGTCGCTACCAAGAAGTAGGCAGGCCGTTGCCGCCGCCTTCCGCCCAAAGGGCTTGCCTTTTTAGGGATGGGTGCGGTAACATAAGCGCTTGGCGCCGCCGGCCATCTCTCGCGGCGGCGCGTGCCTCGCCTCGGTGCGGCACGTATGGCACATTGCCGGTCCGCCTCCGCCGCCGGAGCGGGTACCGGCGCGGGCGCAATCGCCGGGCGCCCGCTCCGTCAGACTTCTTTTAGCGAAGGGGTCGAGGCGACGACAGCCCGTCGTTCGGGACTTAGGATAAACCATTCGGAGTACGTTAGTTGGCTGCCAAGAAGCAAGTGAAGTCGCGGAAGAAGCGCGAGTTCAAAAATGTCCAGAACGGCGTGGCGCATATCCACGCGTCCTT